>CAMPHD010000086.1 GCA_946885765.1 uncultured Thalassospira sp. | reverse complement strand
GTTATACAGGATTTCCAAAAACCCGGATGTAGCGTTCAACCTGCTCTGGATCGCCCGAAATCTTTTCTGGATTGTCTGAAAGCTTGACCGCGGGTTGCCCGTTGGCACTTGTCACCTTGCACACCAGCGACATCGGTTCAAGCCCCTGTTCGCCTGCCGGATCACAACCGCGAAAATCATTGGTCAGGTTCGTGCCCCAGCCAAAGCTCATGCGGACCCGGCCATGGAAATGCAGATAGGTTTCGATGATCGCGTCAATGTCGAGATTGTCGGAAAAGACCAGCAGCTTCTCGCGCGGGTCCTTGCCGTGTTCTTCCCACCATCGGATGATCTGCTCACCACCTTCAATCGGCGGCGCACTATCGGGACGAAAACCGGTCCAGTCTGCCACCCAGTCCGGCGCACCTTTAAGAAACGCCGCCGTTCCATATGTGTCGGGCAACGCGATCAGAAGATTGCCGCTGTAATGCTGGCGCCATTGCTCAAGCACGCGATAAGGCGACGCGGCAAGTTCGGCATCATCCTTGGAAATTGCCGCTTCGACCATCGGCAATTCGTGGGCGTTGGTGCCAATCGCCTCGATATCGGCCGTCATCGCCAGAAACACATTTGACGTACCGATAAACCGGCTGCCAATCCCCTCTTTCAGGGCTTCGACACACCAGCGCTGCCATAAAAAGCCATGCCGCCGCCGGGTGCCGAAATCCGCAAGAACCAGATCAGGCAAATCGCGAAGCCGTTCGACCTTTTCCCAAAGCTTGGCCTTGGCACGCGCATACAGCACATCAAGTTCAAACCGCCCGCGATTGCGCAACACCGCACGCGACCTTAATTCGGTAATGATCGCAAGGGCCGGTGTTTCCCACATCGAGCTATGCGTCCATGGCCCTGAAAAATGCAGTTCAAACTGCCCGTCAATCTTGCGCAATTCATATTCCGGCAATTGGAAATTACCCAGCCAGCTGATGAATTCCGGTTTGAACATATGGCTGCGCCCGTAAAATGTCGCCCCGGCCAGCCAGATCAGTTCCTGGCGGGTAAAGCGCAGGCTTCGCGCATGGTCAAGCTGTGCGCGTAGTTCACCTTCATCGATGATATCACCAAGCTTTATATGTCGGCTGCGATTGATCAGCGAAAAGGTAACGTCCACGTCCGGATGTTCCTGCCAGATCGCCTGCAACATCAGAAGCTTGTAAAAATCCGTATCCAGAAGACTGCGGATAATCGGATCAAGCTTGAAATTGTGGTTATAGGTCCGTGTGGCGATGTCGGTAACGGTCATGAACCACCTGTCAGATTGGCTGGGATGTTCGCTTTGACATAAGTATCAATGGCCCCCGGCGAAAGCGCCACCCCGCAAACATCCCCGGCTGGCAAAAAAAGAAGCCCCGTACAAAGTACGGGGCCAGTTTGTTTGTCCGGGTGTGTGGACAAGGGAGCTTGCGCAAAAGCGTGAAAAAGGGTTCACGCAGTTGCCTGGTTTTCGCTCATCGAGCGAATGGGGTTTTCCAGCTTGTCGACGATTTCTTTCGGCACGATCTGCCAGAAATTGCCGCGTTCGCGATCCCAATTGTCAAGAATGGTGCGCGCAAAACCACTATCGGTTTCTGCAACATGCTCTTCAATCAGCGAACGACAGACTTCGTCCCAATGCTGGGTTTCAATACGCTGGTACAGGATGGAACCATCATTGACGACATCACCAAAGGTGCCCTCGACATCATAAATGAATGCCATGCCACCGGTCATGCCGGCACCAAAGTTCTCGCCAACCGAGCCAAGGATCACGGCCGTACCGCCGGTCATGTATTCACAACCGTTCGAACCACATCCTTCGACCACAACCGTCGCACCCGAGTTACGAACGCAGAAACGTTCCCCGGCCTGACCGGCGGCAAACAGCTTACCGGCCGTCGCACCATAAAGGATGGTGTTGCCAATAATCGTGTTTTCGTTGGTCTTGAGCGGGCTGGAAGGCCGCGGGCGCAGCACGATGGTACCGCCCGAAAGACCCTTGCCGACATAGTCGTTGGCATCGCCCTGAACTTCGATTTTCAGACCCTGAACCGCAAACGCGCCCAGTGACTGACCGGCAGAACCGCGCAAACGCACATGCAGGTGGCCCGGTTTCAGGCCGGTCATGCCATATTTCTGCGTGATCAGCGACGAGATACGCGTACCGATCGCGCGCTGCGTGTTCTGGATATTGTATTGCAGTTGCATCTTTTCGCCGTCTTCAAGCAATGCGCGCGCATCCTTGATCATCTGGGCGTCAAGCGTATCAGGCACTTCGTTGCGCCCAACCGTCGTGCAGTAACGTTTGTGATCACCGGCATCGGCCTGTGCCAGCAGCGGGTTCAGATCAAGGTCAACAAGGTCCTTGGCACCGCGATGCACCTGCTGCAACAGGTCCGAACGACCGATGATGTCCTGCAGGTTGTCATAGCCAAGCTCGGCCAGAACATCCTTGACCTCTTCGGCCATGAAGGTGAACAGGTTGACCAGCTTGTCTGCCGTCCCGACGAACTTGGCACGCAATGCCGGGTCCTGGGTACAAACGCCAACCGGACAGGTATTCGAATGGCACTGACGCACCATGATGCAGCCAAGCGCGATCAGGGATGCGGTGCCGATACCGAATTCCTCGGCACCCAGCATCGCACCGATCACAACGTCACGGCCGGTCTTGAAACCACCATCGACGCGCAGTTTGATCTTGCTACGCAGATTGTTCAGCGTCAGAACCTGATTGACTTCCGAAAGGCCCATTTCCCACGGAATACCGGCATATTTGATCGAGGTCTGCGGGCTGGCACCGGTACCACCGTCATACCCCGAAATCAGGATGACGTCGGCCTTTGCTTTTGCCACACCAGCCGCAATCGTGCCCACGCCCGAACGCGACACCAGCTTGACGCAGACGCGGCAACGCGGGTTGATCTGTTTCAGGTCATAGATCAGCTGTGCCAGATCTTCGATCGAATAAATATCGTGGTGCGGCGGGGGCGAAATCAGGGTCACACCCGGCGTCGCGTGACGCAGTTGTGCGATTTCAACCGTAACCTTAAAGCCCGGAAGCTGACCACCTTCACCCGGTTTTGCACCCTGGGCGACCTTGATCTGGATTTCTTCGCAGTTGTTCAGATATTCAGCGGTCACACCGAAACGACCTGATGCCACCTGCTTGATGGACGAACGCGCATTGTCCCCGTTCGAACGCGGACGGAAACGTTCACGCGATTCACCGCCCTCGCCCGAGTTCGATTTTGCACCGATGCGGTTCATCGCAATCGCAAGCGCCTCGTGCGCCTCGGTCGAAAGCGCACCGTGGGACATGCCCGGCGTTACGAACCGTTTGCGGATTTCGGTGATGCTTTCAACCTGTTCCTGACGAACCGGTTTACGGTCGGAACGGAAATCAAGCAGATCGCGAAGATGAAGCGGTTCACGCGAACGAAGCCCTTCCGAAAACTTGCGGAAGGTATTGTACGAACCCGTGGTGACAGACGACTGCAACGTATGGATCAGCGGACCGGTCCAGACATGGCGTTCACCCGAACGGCGATACTTGTAAAGACCCCCCACCGGAAGGGTCACGACATTGCCGTTAAACGCTTCCTTGTGCTGGGCGATGCAACGGCGCTGGATACCCTGAAGACCAATACCCGAAATACGCGACGGCATTCCCGGGAAGAATTCCGCCACCAACGACCGCGACAGACCAATACTTTCAAAGTTATAGCCACCGCGATAGGAACTGATGATCGAAATGCCCATCTTGGACATGATCTTGAGCAAGCCGGCATCAATCGCCGCCTTGAAACGCTGCATGACTTCCGCCGTGCTGCCAACATTCGGGAACAACCCGCGCGCATAACGGTCCAGAAGACCTTCCTGCGCCAGATAAGCGTTCACAGTCGTTGCACCGACACCGATCAGAACGGCAAAGTAATGCACATCCATGCATTCCGCCGAACGCACGTTAAGCGAGATATAGGTACGCAGCGACGTTTTCACGAGATAGCTGTGCACACCACCCGTTGCCAGAACCATCGGAATTGCAGCACGCTCTGTCGTGATGCCTTCATCGGTCAGGATGATATGAAGCGCGCCACCACGAACGGCTTCTTCGGCTTCGCGCTGGATGCGGGTAATCGCATCGCGCAGTGCCGACGCACCACCATTGATGTCAAACGTGGTATCGATTTCGACCGCTGTTTCACCCATATAACCGCGCATCGCGTCATATTCGGCATTGGTCAGAACCGGGCTTTCAAGCTGAAGCAGGTCGCACTGGCTTTCATCCTCGTCAAGGATGTTGCCAAGGTTGCCAAGGCGCGTTTTCAGGCTCATGACGCGGGCTTCGCGCAAAGAGTCAATCGGCGGGTTGGTCACCTGCGAGAAGTTCTGGCGGAAGAAATGATGCAAACCGCGATACCGATCCGACAGGATCGCAAGCGGGGTGTCATCCCCCATCGAGCCAATGGCTTCCTTACCGTCCTCACCCATCGGATGCAGGATCAGTTCAAGGTCTTCGTGCGTAAGACCCATCGCCTTTTGCAGACGCAGAAGCGCTTCCTTGCCAAGGCGCGCCGGTTCGGTATGTTCCGGTGAAATCAGGTCATCAAGCACCTTGGTGCGACCAACCCATTTCGACCAGTCACGACGGTTCGCCAGCTTATCCTTAAGCTCGCTGTCATGGTACAGCTTGCCTTCCTCAAGGTTGATGGCAATCATCTGTCCCGGGCCAAGCCGACCTTTTTCAAGGCAGCTTTCCTCATCGATATGCACCATGCCCGCTTCGGAACCGGCAATCAGAAGACCATTGCCGGTGACCGCATAACGCAGCGGACGAAGACCGTTACGGTCCGTACCACCCATCAGCCACTTGCCGCCATAAGCTGCCAGTGCCGCCGGGCCGTCCCACGGTTCCATAACCGCGTTGCAATAGGCATAAAGGTTTTTATAGCTGTCCGGCGTCGATGCCTTTTTCGACCATGCTTCGGGCACCATCATGGTTTTCACCATCGGCAGGTCACGACCGGCACGCACCATCAGTTCAAACACGGCATCAAGGGCGGCCGAGTCCGATGAACCCGGCTGAATAACCGGTTTCAGGTCTTCGATGGTGTCGGAAAAGGCCTCGTGCGCCATGCGGGCTTCGTGGCTTTTCATCCAGTTGACGTTACCGCGCAGCGTGTTGATCTCGCCGTTATGGGCCAGAACACGGAACGGCTGTGCCAACGGCCAGCTCGGGAAGGTGTTGGTCGAATAACGCTGATGATAGACGCAGAAGTTCGAAACGAACCGCTCGTCGCGCAAATCGGGATAGAAAATGTCGACCTGCTCGGCAAGGAACATGCCCTTGTAGATGATCGAACGACACGACATCGAACAGATATAGAAATCCTTGATCGCTTCGGACAGGACCGCTTTCTCGACACGACGACGGATGGTGTAAAGATCAACCTCGAACTGGTCTTCATCGACGTCATCACGCGCACCGATCAGAACCTGTTCGATTTCAGGCCGCGTCTGGTTGGCTTTTTCACCAACAACCGAAACATCGACCGGAACCTGACGCCAGCCAAGAATGCCGTAACCCTGTTTCAGGATTTCGGTTTCAACAATCGCCCGGCAACGTTCCTGTGCCGACATGTCGATACGTGGCAGGAACACCTGACCAACCGCAATCAGGCTTTCCGGGGCTTCCTGGTTGATGACCTTCAGATATGCCTTGAAGAAATCCTGCGGGATTTGCAGGTGAATGCCCGCACCGTCGCCGGTTTTGCCGTCGGCATCCACCGCACCGCGGTGCCAGATGGCCTTAAGCGCCTCGATACCGGCTTCAACCACCTCACGACGCGGCTTGCCATCAATCGCCCCGACAAGACCCACGCCACAGTTGGCATGTTCTTCAGCCGGGTCATACATGCCGTTCGCCGACAGATGCTCGGCATTTTTTTCAAAACGGGCGATCTCTTGCGCGCCACGGTCATGAATAATCTTGTTCATAACTCTCTCTCCTAATGCGGCAGCGGGCTTAAGCAGCAGCTTCTTTGCGCGCCAGCAGATATTCATCGATCCGGTCAGCCGCATCGCGACCGTCACGGATGGCCCAAACCACCAGCGACGCACCGCGCGCAATATCACCGGCGGCAAAAACGCCATCCAGATTGGTCATCATCGAGCGGAAATCGATTTTAACCGTGCCCCAGCGCGACACACCCAGTTCCGGTGCCTCAAACAGGGTCGGCAGGTCTTCCGGCTCGAAACCAAGTGCCAGGATGACCATGTCGGCATCCATGGTGTAGTTCGAACCTTCGATCAGTTCCGGGCTCTGGCGGCCACCGGCATCCGGTGCGCCAAGGCGCATCTTGACCGCACGCACACCGGTAACCTTGTCGTCGCCAACAAAGGCTTCCGGGTTGGTCAGCCAGACAAATTCAACGCCTTCTTCCTCGGCATTGGCCACTTCGCGCTGTGAACCCGGCATGTTCGCGCGGTCACGGCGATAAAGACATTTGACCGACTTCGCACCTTGGCGAATTGCGGTACGGACACAGTCCATTGCCGTATCGCCACCACCAATAACGACGACGTTTTTGTCTTTGGCGTTCAGCGTGCCATCGTCATAGGCTGCAACCGTATCGCCAAGACCGATGCGGTTCGACGTGGTCAGATACTCAAGGGCCGGATAGATATTGCCAAGACCAACACCCGGCAGCTTCAGATCGCGGGACTTGTAAACACCCGTAGCGATCAGAACGCTGTCATGTTTGCGGCGCAGTTCATCAAGCGTCGCGTCACGGCCAACCTCGAATTCGGTGTGCATGACGACACCGCCTTCTTCAAGCAGCTTGACCCGGCGTTCAACGATATGTTTTTCAAGCTTGAAGCCCGGAATACCATAAACCAGAAGCCCGCCCATGCGGTCATAGCGGTCATAGATATGGACTTCATACCCTTTAAGGCGCAGCTGCTCGGCCGCCGCCATACCACCCGGACCACCACCGATGATCCCGACCGACATGCCGTTTTCCTGCGTCGGTTTGGGTGCCTTGACCCAGCCATTCGCAAAGGCGGTATCGGTAATGTATTTCTCGACCGAACCAATCGTGACGGCACCGTGCGTTGACTGTTCGATCACGCAATTGCCTTCGCACAGGCGGTCCTGCGGGCAGATACGGCCCGTCACTTCGGGCATATTGTTGGTTGCCGCCGAAATGGCATAGGCTTCTTCCATGCGACCTTCGGTCGTCAGGCGCAGCCAGTCCGGGATATTATTGTACAAAGGACAATGGGCCTGACAGAACGGCACACCACATTGCGAGCAGCGCGCAGACTGATCAGCCGCAGCCTCTGTCTCGAAACCTTCGTAAATCTCATCGAAGTCCGTGCGACGCTCGGATGCTTCTCTCTTGTGCGGATATTTTTGTTCAAGATGAACAAACTTCAGCATCTTTTCTGTCATAGTTGCCCTCTAAAAGGGTTTTATGTTGCGGGTTGGCTTTTATATACGCGCCGGTTTTGCAAGAATCCAGCACAAAATACACAATAGGTCAATATTGCTGACCATTATATCCCCAAATAAAATCAGGGCATCGGGAATTTCGGGTTTCAAAGCGCTGAAAGAAAGTTTCATTAGTACCATTTCGGTACTATTAATGCATTTCGCCTGTTTGCGCTAACCTGCTATAAGCGGGGAGTTTTTGCCGATAACAGCGATCGAGGCCGGGGTGACGTTACAACATATAATTCTTCTGGCGATCATCCAGGGGATCACGGAATTCCTCCCCATCAGTTCATCGGGTCATCTGATCCTGACCCCCGCCCTGACAGGTGCTGCAGATCAGGGTTTGTTGGTAGATGTTGCCGTCCATGTCGGCACACTGGCTGCCGTACTGATCTATTTCTGGCGCGATGTTTTCGCGATGATCGGCGGATTCTTTGTTCTTTTGTCCGGGCGCATCAATCCCGGTGCCCGACTCGCCCTGCACATCATCCTCGCCACCATCCCGGTGGTCGCGGTCGGTTTCTATTTCAAAGTCTCGGGCATCGAGGAACAACTGCGTTCGGTCGAAATCATTGCCTGGACCACGCTTGTCTTTGGCATTGTCCTTTGGATTGCCGACAAGATCGGCATGACGATCAACCGGCTTGAACATATGCGCTGGGGCGGGGCGTTGTTCATCGGCCTCGCACAGGTCATCGCTCTTGTTCCCGGCACCAGCCGTTCGGGCATCACCATGACGGCGGCACGCCTGATGGGCTATGAACGCGCCGATGCCGCACAGTTTTCGATGCTGCTGTCGATCCCGGTCATTCTGGGCGCTGGCCTTCTGGCCGGTATCGATCTGCAACAATCGGGTGACATGGCATTGACCATAGATGTGCTGTTGGCTGTGGGCCTGTCCTTCATCACCGCTTTGATCGCCATTGCCATGCTGATGAACTGGCTTAAACGGTCAACCTTCACGCCGTTTGCGATTTACCGCATTCTCCTGGGCGGCGGTTTGCTGGTGTGGATTTATGGCTATGGCGGCGGCCCGATTCCGTTCTTCGGCTAAAGCAGGTAATCCCGAATGTTTTTTAATCCTGCCAGACCGGCCCGCCGGAAAGGATGACTTGCGCGCGTGCCGGATCTTCCGGCGCATAGCCGCTATCTTCGACAAAACGCATCAGGAACGGCTCGTGCGACATTAAAAAGTCAATCGCACCGAGCTGGACTTCATTGCTGGTGATACCGGCCTTCAGGTCATCAAGCCCCATACCGGTCTGCGCAAAAAGCCCCTCAAGCAACTCGTCATCGCCCGCAATGTGGGCGATTGCCCGAATGGCAAGAGTTTCAGCAGCTTCCTTGTTCATCGTCCATCCGTCCTTTACCGCCGCGCCTGTCTATTGACCGGCACGGCTAGCTGAACCATTTTGCCTTGGCTAGGGCACGCCAGACAACCAGCCCGGCAATCACGATCAGGACACCACCGATCATGCCGAAATTCTGCCCCAGCAATACAACGAGGCCCCAGAACCCGATGGTGCCGAACCCGACCGCAAGTGCCAGAAACGCCGATTTCGTAAGACTGTCCTGATTCTTCTGGGCGGCTTCGGCACGTTTGAGCTCGTCAACAATCTCGTACCAGGCGATCTGCTGCCAGCGCGAATATTTAAGCCCCTTGCGCGGGCCCTTGCGCAGGAACTCGTCAAGCTGCTTGACGATATTGGCCGCACGTTCCTCGGGCACAACATATTTGCCGAACCGCTCTTTCTTGCGTGGGCCTTCGTCTTCACTGTCGATATCGTTCACCCAACCACTCCGAAAGCTGCCCGTTTTCGGGCCATGCCATTGGTCATAAGCGTTTCTGATTTATATCCGGTAAATCCCGGAACGCTTGTGAGAACGATCACCCAGCACTTTATGTCCCGCAAAAGATTGCAGGAAAGACAGATACCGGCAGTCGTCAGAAAGGCGGGAATATCTTGGCTCGGTAAAACACGCGTTTCCCGAACCGCCGCAGCGGCCCGGAACGCATATATTTACTGTCTCAGGCAACGACCAACGCACTGATGGCAATCACGCCGAATACAAAAAGATGGATCATTATACGCTCCTGTCGCAAAGGGATATTGGCCCCGGTCAAACGCACGCATGTTACGTTTGTTCCTGATAACTAGTTTGCAAAGCAGGTTATTTGATGGCGCGCTTACCCCGATCAAAGGGTACAATCTGACAATCGAATGGAAATGGTGCGGGCGGCCGGACTTGAACCGGCAAGGTCTTTAAGGACCGGCGGATTTTAAGTCCGCTGCGTATACCAATTTCGCCACGCCCGCAAAGCGCTTGGAAGGTCGGGTTTCCGACCGGCAGATCAGGGTTCTAGCGCGGCTTTAAAATCGGCGCAATACCGGAATGTCTGATTTTATCAATCCGCAAAAGCCGACGTTGAATGCCGCTCTTGCAATGACGAATGCGGCATTGCGACATAATTGCCTGCCTTTCACCACATTGCCCCCATTTTTCCCCGGCACAATATATGTTGCTCCCCTAGGAATCGAAACAGGCGACCCGGATTCACCGTGAAGAGGCAGGCGTACATTTCACTGGTTATTTCAGCATGTCTGGCGATTGCCATTCTTGCCCCTTTTGTGCGCCGTGAAATCGTGCCCTCCGCCAACGCCGAGGACGAAGGCCCCAGTCGCCTTGATGCCCCGATCCTGCGAAGTGAAACAATCAACCGGTCTGCCAACCAGCAACGCCACCTCAACCGCCTCTATGACAAGATGGAAAAAGATC
>CAMPHD010000085.1 GCA_946885765.1 uncultured Thalassospira sp. | reverse complement strand
GGTGCTGCGCTACCCGGTTTCTTGCCCCTGTATAACCAAATCCTTCTGCAACAGCCACCACCAATTTGGTCAATATTTCCATTCAGTCGACGCATAGACGACCAGAAGGCGACAATTTTCCTTTTTATTCTGACTGTTCGCTCTGCCGGATCGCCGCTTTGGGCGGCAGATATCCCAAATGATTTGGTGGGCACAAAGAGCAAAAGGAAAACAAAATGAACATAACACATATCAAGCGTGCCGGTCTTGCTGGCGTTATTTCGATCACCGCGGCCCTGTCTGCCTGCGGAACATCATCGACGACCCCGGATATTGATGTTCAAAGTGACGACATGGAAGAAGCCACGGCAACGGTTGTTGCGTCGGGATACAGCCCGTTAACCGGTACCGCATTGGTCAATACGATCAATGATCAGACATTTTCCTATCGTGACGAGGGCAAGGAAGCCAATGTGAACGTCACCTATTTCGAAAATGGCAAGGCATCGATTACCTGGATTGACGAGGACGGTGATCGTGGCATGCACGAAAAACTCTGGACCATCGAACAGGGGCAATATCTGTGTCTTTGGGGACGGGATGAAGAAGACGATTGCATGTCGGTCCTGACCAAGGCGGGCCAGTTGGCAACCATCGATAATGATGGAAATGTCGCCTATTACACCAATCGCTCATCATAATTTTCCTGTCTGGCATCCACTCCCTTTGACTTTCAGAAGGGAGTGGATGCTGGACATCGCGCCTGCACCGTATTAATTCGTGAAACAACAGATTTATTGTTGGCCCGGTTTGTTGCTGGCCCGGCTATTGCCAGCTTTGACCGACCGATTTCACAGATTGCGGTGCCCATGCCCTATCAATCCCTTCGCGACTTCATCGACGAGCTTGAAAAGACAGACCGTCTGGTCCGGGTTAGCGAACCGGTTTCCCCCTATCTTGAGATGACGGAAATTCAGACGCGCCTTCTGGCCGAAGGTGGCCCGGCGGTTCTGTTTGAAAATGTCATTGGCGAGGATGGCCAGAAATACGACATGCCGGTTCTGGTAAACCTTTTTGGCACCGTGGAACGCGTGGCGGCCGGCATGAACCGCAAGCCCGAAGAATTACGCGAAGTCGGCGAGACGCTGGCGTTTCTAAAACAGCCGGAACCACCCGGAAGCCTCAGGGAAGCATTTTCAATGCTGCCCTTGGCAAAGACCGTGATGGCGATGAAGCCGAAAACGGTTTCCAAGGCCCCGTGTCAGGAAATCGTCCTTGAGGGCGATGACATTGACCTTTCAAAATTGCCGATCCAGTCCTGCTGGCCGGGGGAACCGGCCCCGCTGATCACTTGGCCGCTGGTTGTGACCCAGGGCCCGACTGCCAATGAAAAGGGCGGCGACAAGCGTGATGTGTTCAATCTTGGCATCTATCGCATGCAGGTTCTGGGCAAGAACAAGGCGATCATGCGCTGGCTGAAACATCGTGGCGGGGCGCAGCATCATGCGCGCTGGAAAAAGGAAAAGCGCGATCCGTTGCCAGCCGCCATCGTGCTGGGTGCAGATCCGGGTACGATCCTTGCTGCGGTAACGCCAGTTCCCGATACGCTTTCGGAATATCAGTTTGCCGGATTGCTGCGCGGGGAAAAGGTCGAGCTGGTTGATTGCAAAACCGTTCCGCTGAAGGTCCCGGCGACGGCGGAAATCATTCTGGAAGGCTATGTGTCGCTGGATGAATATGCGCCCGAGGGGCCGTATGGCGACCATACCGGATATTACAACTCGGTCGAGGAATTCCCGGTATTCACCCTGACCGCGATTACCATGCGCAAAAAGCCGATCTATCTGTCGACCTTTACCGGTCGTCCGCCAGATGAGCCATCGGTCCTTGGCGAGGCATTGAACGATGTTTTCGTGCCGCTATTGCAGCAGCAATTCCCGGAAATCGTCGATTTCTGGCTGCCACCCGAAGGATGTTCGTATCGCATCGCGGTCGTATCGATGAAGAAGGCCTATCCGGGGCATGCCAAGCGCGTGATGATGGGGGTTTGGTCGTTCCTGCGGCAATTCATGTATACAAAATTCGTCATTGTCGTGGATGACGATATTGATGTGCGCGACTGGAAAGACGTGATGTGGGCGATTTCAACCCGCATGGACCCGGTACGCGACATCACCACCGTGACCGAAACACCGATCGACTATCTTGATTTCGCATCGCCCGAAAGCGGCCTTGGCGGCAAGCTTGGCCTTGACGCGACCAACAAGCTGCCCCCCGAAACCCACCGGGAATGGGGTGAGAAGATTTTCATGGAAGACGAGATCATTGATCGGGTTGATGCCAAATGGGACCGGTATGGATTGCCGGGATCGGGCAAGAAGATCTGGAAATGAACGTGCGACAATTGAAGAGCGGAACACCATTCTGCTCGACATAGGCATTATTGGAAGCGATGGCATCCGCATTGGCTGATCGCCATCGCGTCTCTTCTTCCGACATATGTTTAGACTTATCGTCCATATCGCTCTTCTCTGTGCTCTATGCGGCGTGCGGTTCGATTTCGGCCGCGATCTTTTCCCCCGTCATCACGGAAGTAACAGACAAATCATAGGCTATTTGTGCATTCAGCCAGAATTGTGCCGTCGTGCCAAAATAACGCGACAACCGCAATGCAGTGTCAGCGGTAATGTTGCGTCGTCCACGTAAGATATCGTTGATTCGGTTGGCAGGGACCTTGATATGGCGTGCCAACTCGTTCCCGCTTAATCCCAAAGGGACCATGAACTCCTCTCGCAGGATTTCACCGGGCGCGGTTTTTATCCGCATGACTGCCTCCTTCAATGATAATCAACAATTTCAACATCTTCTGCACTGCCATCACGCCAGACAAAACAGATACGCCATTGATCATTAATCCGGATGCTGTGCTGGCCTTGCCTTTGGGCACGTAATGCTTCCAACCGGTTTCCCGGTGGAGAACGCAAATCCTCTACCGCATCGGCGTAATCAATCATATCAAGCTTTCTAAGCGCCACTTTTTCTATTGGACGCAACCATTTGGCAACACGCACACCATTAAACAGGTTGGCAGTGTCTTTACTGCGAAAGCTCTTGATCATGATTGTATGTAATACGTACTGAAGACAAAGTCAATTCCGGAAGAACATCCAGTGTTCGCCACTTTCGCCCGGCTTTTCCGACCAGAAGAATTGCGGCGCATCGCACATGAAATCATCGACCCGCACGGCGATATTGCAAAGGTCGCCATTGCCAATGACATCGCGCATATATTCAGGATCGTTGACCTGCCAGCTCATGACCGGCGGGGCGGTTTTATCGTCGATGCACAGGGCGTATTGTTCCGATTGCGCAAACGGGATTTGTTTGAATTCGGAATGCAATTCACCATTGTGCCTGGTGACCATCAGGACATCGAAAAACGGTCCTTCGGGATTGTCACGATCCACCCAGCCGACGATCTGATCATTTACGTCATCACAGGTGAAATCCCCCACCAGAACCTGATGACGGTTTTGCGCGGCATATTGACCAGCCTGAAAGCGCATTTCGCGATAAAGATCATTGGCGGTTACCGGTGTTGCCACCGTATCGTTTTGTGCCGCAGTTTTGGTTTCTTGCGCATCAGCTTGCAACATCGTCAGGGAAGTTCCCAGAAACAGTGTTGCCACAAACAGGTTTCGCACGTGTGTTTCCCGTCATTTTCTTGCAGGTTTCCGGTTCGTCCCGGTTCGGATTTCAGGTCATAATAGCAACTTGCGAAGAAAAAATGGCCAAAGATCAGCTTTGATCAAATGCGTCGTTAAAATATGCGTCAAATGATATCTGGAATGGCCTTTGGGCCCCTGCCATTTTCTTGCCCTTTGCGAAAAGCGATCAGCCTGCCTATAACCATAGGAAACCACATTCCGATCAAAGGGAGCTTCCATGCCCAAAACCGACATGACACTCGATCGCATCACCGACCTTCTGGCGCGCGCAAAAAAGGCGGGTGCCGACGATGCGGATGCCGTTTATGTCGAAGGCACGTCACTTTCGGTATCGCAGCGACTGGGCAAGATGGAGAAGCTTGAACGATCCGAAGGTGCCGATCTTGGCCTGCGTGTTCTGATCGGTAAGCAGCAGGCGGTTGTATCGTCATCCGACACCAGCGAAAGCGCGTTGAACGAACTGGTCGAGCGCGCCGTCGCCATGGCGAAAAACGCCCCCGAAGACCCGTTCTGCGGCATTGCCGATCCATCCGAACTGGCCGAAACATTTGATGTCGAGGCGCTTGAGCTTTGCGAACCGGGTGAAGTCAGTCAGGAAAAGCTGATTGCATGGGCCACCGCCTGCGAAGAAGCGGCAAGATCAGTTGAAGGCATCACCAATTCCGAGGGCGCAGATGCCGGTTGGGGAACCCACCAGATCACGCTTGCCGCGACCAACGGCTTTGCCAATTCCTATGCCGGCAGCGGCAGCCACATTTCCGTATCCGTCCTTGGCGGAACCGGCACCGGAATGGAACGCGATTATGATTATGACAGCGCGGTCTTTTCGACAGACCTGCGCGATCCGGTCGATATCGGCCTGAAGGCCGCCGAAAAGACCCTGAAACGCCTAAACCCGCGCAAGGTCAAAAGCACGCAGGTTCCGGTCATCTTTGACCCGCGCGTTTCGGCATCCATCGTCGGCCATCTGGCCGGGGCGATCAATGGATCGGGTATTGCGCGCGGCACCAGTTTCCTTCTGGATGCCATGGGCAAGGAAATCTTTGCGCCGGGGATCAACATCATTGATAACCCGCACCGCAAGCGCGGCCTGCGATCCAAACCGTTTGACGCCGAAGGTGTCGCCAACGAAAAACGCCATCTGATTGAAGATGGTGTTCTGAAAACCTGGATCATGGATTTGCGATCCGCCCGCCAGCTCGGCCTGAAATCAACCGGCAACGCATCGCGCGGTGCCGGAAGCCTGCCGGGGCCGTCCACCACCAACCTTTACATGGAACCGGGCACCGTATCACCCACCGACATGATCAAGGATATCAAACAGGGCCTGTATATCACCGAAATGATCGGCAGCAGCGTCAATGGTGTGACTGGCGATTATTCGCGGGGGGCATCCGGTTTCTGGATCGAAAATGGCGTTCTGGCCTATCCAGTGTCCGAAATCACGGTTGCCGGAAATCTTAAGGACATGTTCAAGTCCGTGGTTCCGGCCAATGACCTGACCTTCAAATACGGCACCAATGCCCCGACCCTTCGGATTGATGGCATGACGCTGGCCGGGCAATAAGCCCGAAAATCAATCTGCGGCGATTTGCAACAGGGGTGCGTTTTGCGCATCCCTGTTTTCATTTTGGCGGCCATTGCATTGGTCGGCATAGGCGTGAGGCACCATAACCCGCACCGGATAAGGTGACAGGCTGATTTCACAGGGCAGCTTGCCGGCACTTTCGCCATCAATCTGTAACGGTGCCGGGCCGCAATGGCTGGTGATGGTCAGTCGTTCGGTCTGCACGACGGATACATCGGTTTGCGCATGCAACCGGTTCAGGGTCAAAGCAATCCCGTATCGCGCCAGCGCCATAAAGCCGCTTCCGGGCATCAGCACGACATCAAGGCTGTTATCGGTCAGCTTGGCATCGGGGGAAACAACAAACGCCCCGCCGTAATGCTTGGCATGTGTCGCAACCACACCGGCGACGCGATATTGTTCGCGCCCGATATTGACTTCGAAATCGCGATGATGCGGAAAGACGATATTGCGCAGGCCTTCAAGAACATAAGCCCCCTTGCCGATCAGTCTTTTAAGCTTTAGCGACACATTTGCGACGGTATCGGCATCCGCCCCCATGCCCACCATTAAAAAGAACGCCCGGCCATTGACCAGACCGGGTCGCACCCAGACCTGCGCCGGGTTGTTGATGTAATCGGCAATTGCCTGCGCGCGGATTTCAAGTCCGACTTCGACCGCCAGAACATTGGCCGTTCCCAGCGGGATGATACCAAGCGGGGGCACTTCGTGCCCCTCGATCTGGGCATCAAGCAACCCGTTCAGGGCCTCGTTCAGCGAACCATCCCCACCCGCGACAAAAAGCCGTTGATGGGCGCGCACCTTGCGCGCCAGTTCGCGGGCATGACCAGGATGGGTTGTCTGTAACAATTCAACCTTTACGCCAGCCTTTTGCAGAATGCTCGACAGAAAGCGTTGTTTGTTTCCACCGGCACGCGGATTGAAAATGACAGTCACATCGGCCTGCGTCATCTCGCAAATAACTTTCGCAATAAAAATGAAACATTACTTTCTCAGTTCCTTTATAAAAAAGGAAATATGTAACAGTATATTTACAGAACCGATAAATTTATATGAACGGGTTATATATTCGCGCGGTTTATTTTAAACAGTTACTGGTTGAGGACAGTATTCGGCACATAAAAACTGCCGAGTTCCAGCCATCCTTTTGGCAGGATACGGAGGAGCGGCAATGACAGCGATGACGCTGCAACCGCATTACCGCACGGTCTGGATTTCAGACGTCCATCTCGGAACGCGTGGATGTCAGGCAGACCTTCTTTTGGATTTCCTCAATGAAGTAACGGCAGACACCTATTATCTGGTGGGTGACATTATTGATGGCTGGCGGATGAAAAAAAGCTGGTACTGGCCGGAAAGTCATCATGCCGTGATCACGACAATCATGGAAAAGGCAAAGAATGGCGCCAAAGTCATCTTTGTGCCCGGCAACCATGATGAATTTGCCCGCGAGTTCGTCGACATGACCTTCGGGTATATCGATGTCAAAATGAACGACATCCATGAAACAGCAGACGGCAAACGCCTGCTGATCATTCACGGTGACGAATTTGACGGCGTCGTCAAATATGCCAAGTGGCTCGCCTATCTTGGTGATACGGCGTACAACCTCGCGATTGTCCTGAACCGTTATTACAATGGTGTTCGCCGCAGACTTGGCTATGGCTACTGGTCACTGTCGGCATATCTCAAGAACCGGGTCAAGAACGCCGTCCAGTTCGTTTGCAATTTCGAAAATGCCATCGCGCATGAAGCTGCCAAACGCAAGGTGGACGGTGTGGTCTGCGGGCATATCCATCACGCGGAAAAACGCATGATCGGCGACGTGCTGTATTGCAATGATGGCGACTGGGTCGAAAGCTGCACCGCCCTTACCGAAGACCAGAACGGCAAACTTGAACTGTTGTACTGGTCCGAAATGCGCCAGATGGCGATGACACATTCCCAACCCGGCCGCGATGCCGCCAGTGCCCCGTCACTCGGACTGGGCAAACTGATGTCTTTGTTCCGGATTGCCGGGGAAAGTACCCGTACCGCCTCCCGCAGCTCGAAAAAGGGTAACGGGGCGCCGATTGGAAAGACCGCATGAGAATATTGATCGTATCCGATGCCTGGTACCCCCAGGTAAATGGAGTAGTGCGCACCCTTGAAACCGTGCGCAACGAACTGGGCGAGATGGGGCACGACGTCCATATCATCTCGCCCGATCAATTCCGGACGATCCCCTGCCCTACCTATCCGGAAATCAGACTGGCGCTGTTTGCCAAACGCAAACTTGCCCGGATGATTGATGCCCTGCAGCCGGTTGCCATCCATATCGCAACCGAAGGCCCGCTGGGGCAGGCTGCACGCGCTTATTGCCTGAAACGCGAACTGCCGTTTTCATCGGCCTATCACACCCGGTTCCCGGAATATCTGCATGCGCGGACGCGCCTGCCGCTTTCGATTTCCTATCGCGGGATGCGGCGGTTCCATAACAAATCACAATCGGTCATGGTGGCCACGGAAACGCTTCGCGAAGAACTGGCGGATCGCGGCTTTAACAAGCTGAATATCTGGTCACGCGGTGTTGACCTTGATCTTTTCAAACCACGACCGGATGCAAGCTTTGGCGACTTCCCCAAACCGCACTGGCTGTTTGTCGGACGCGTCGCCGTTGAAAAGAATATCGGTCATTTTCTGGACCTTGACCTGCCCGGAACGAAATTCGTTATCGGTGACGGCCCGCAACTGACAGAACTGAAATCGAAATATCCAAACGCGCAGTTTCTTGGCAAAAAAATCGGCGAGGAACTGGCGATTGCCTTTGCATCAGCCGACGTTTTTGTCTTCCCGAGCAAGACCGATACCTTTGGACTGGTGATACTTGAAGCACTGGCATCGGGAACCCCCGTTGCGGTTTTCCCGGTTCAGGGACCGGCCGACATCGTGCGCGGGACCAAGGCAGGTGCGATTGACGCCGACCTTCGCGAAGCCGCCATGGCGGCCCTTGAACTTGACAGCAAGGATGCACGCGCACTGGCGGAACAATATAGCTGGCGCAATTCAGCCAGTCAGTTCCTGCACAATCTGGCACCGTTTTCAGGCGGGTTTGACGGGGCCGCGGCAAAACGTCTGGCTATCGAAGACATTACTGAAACACACCCGTTGCCCGAACCGGCACTTGCGATGCCGGTCGAGCAGCCCGCGCAATAGATCGCGCAGACACCATCAGTCAACGACCGCAGAACCTGCCGGCAAGGGTTTCTTGCCGCGCAGACTGCGTCGCAGAACACCATATGCCCGCATCGCATTGATAGCATCCGTACCAAGCCACCGACGGAACGGTTTCAATGCGACATAGACCGGGCGCATGACCCCGACGATATGCGACAGGGGCTTCATTTGCCGTCCGGTCATCCCGGCGGCTGCCAGATAAGCCCGCCACCCGGCACGCAACAGATCGGGGCGACGTTTGAACCCGCGCTGGATGGAAAACAGAAACAATAAAATATCACGTGCCTGTGCATCGGCTACTGGCATACGCTTGACGGGGTCTTCTTCAAAATCGATGAAACCGATCCTGCCGTCTTCACGAATGGTCATGTTGCGCAAAAGCGGTGCCCCATGGCTAAACCCTGTGGCATGTAAACCGGCCAGGGCTGCTCCGGCCTTGGAAATCAGTTCAGCCACCCGAGTTTCATCACCCGCCTTAAGCGCATCGCCGATCACGGTTTGCAGGATCGAACCATTATCGCCAATCGCAATCCAGCGATCCGTTACTTCCAGTAAATCGGGCACAAGAATCCCGGCTTGTCTCAGATCACGAAGGATTTCCGCCTCGCTCGCCAGACCTGTTTTGCCCCCCGGTGAAACCGTCGGACGCAACATCGGTATCCGTGACAGGGTTGCGATAAACCGCTGCAGGCGATGCCAGCCTTTTTCCTTTGGCGGAACGGCTTGCTTGATCCAGATGCGGCGATTGGTCCAGCGCAACGGGAAAACCCGGGCGCCAACACCTTGTGCAATCGTCCGTTCAACGATCTCGTGCAGTTGCTCTGTCATTTTTTTATCTTATATGTCGTTTTTCGTGGCCTGCTTACCGGCAGGCCCTATTAGTATCTATCAAGAACTTGCTGCGGCTTGCCGCACTTGCCCGGGCGTGTTAGCAACAGCCCGGAAATATTAAGACATTCATGATGCCCCATCCATATAGATAGTGTCAGTCTGACACAATCGGAAATGGCGTCGCACGACCGGGAAGAATTCATTGCCAAAGCATTCGTTAGATCACACGACGGAACATTGGAATACGTGGCCAATGATCAAACGCATCGTTCAGGATGCGGTTGCCCCCTATTTTGGCAAGATTGTTCTGGCTTTGGTTTGCATGGCGCTTATGGCGGCGGCGACCGGCGGCTATGCTTATCTGATGGACCCGGTCATTAACGAGGTATTTGTCAAAAAGAACCCGGCAATGCTGGTGCCTGTCGGGGTTGCTGTGCTTGCAGCCTTCGCGCTGAAAGGCTTTGCCAACTACGGGCAGTCGGTTTTGATGAGCTATGTCGGCGGTCGTATTCTTGCCGATATTCAGAACAAGCTTTACGAGCATGTCATCCGACTTGATATCGGCTTTTTCCACAGCACCAACACCGGCAAGCTTATCACACGCTTTACCAGCGACATTACCGCAATGCGTGCGGCTGTTTCCGTATCCCTGACAGGTTTTGGCAAGGACTTTCTGACTGCCATCGTTCTGATTGGCGTCATGTTTTATCAGGACTGGCAGCTTGCGATTATTGCCTTCACGGTGTTTCCTGCGGCCATTCTGCCGATTGCACGGCTGGGCCGTCGCATGCGCAAGGTTTCGGCCAACACCCAGCAGCAGATTGGTGAATTTGCGACCCTTCTGGAACAGACTTTTCAGGGTGTTCGCCATGTCAAAGCCTATGGCATGGAACCCTACGAATGTTCGCGGATGGAGAAGCTTGTTGAAACCGTCTTTGATCTCAGCTTCAAGGCACAAAAGGTCAGCGCACGTTCGTCGCCAATCATGG
>CAMPHD010000084.1 GCA_946885765.1 uncultured Thalassospira sp. | reverse complement strand
TGTCGAAGGCTTCCTTGCGGAAATCGAAGGTTCGGACATCGAAGTCCTTGATATGAAGCACGCCAACTGGAACCGCGATGACGGCTATGAAGTCATGCAGGACTTCCTGTCGCGCTTCCCGGAAATCGATGCTGTCTGGGCACAGGATGATGACATCGCGCTTGGCGTGATCGAAGCCGTCAAGCAGGCCGACCGGACTGATGAAATGTTCATCGTTGGCGGCGCTGGCATGAAGGACATCATCAAACGCGTGATGGATGGTGATGAACTGACCCCGATTGACGTTCTGTATCCGCCATCGATGATCGCAACCGCGATGGACATCACCGCGATGAAGTTCGTTTCCAATGCGGCGGTCGAAGGCCGTTACATTCTGGGTGCGACCGTCGTGACCGAGGAAAATGCCGAGAACTTCTATTTCCCGGATAGCCCGTTCTGATCCGGCCGTTCTGATGCGAATTGGCGTTGTTGAATAAACGCGAGCAAGCAGAAGGAACCCCGCCCTGTCATGACAGGCCGGGCGGGGTTCGAATTTCACATCACTTTCGTCACCAGATGACATCCGGGCCACCCGGAAAAACCACACGAGGTCAGTATGAAAACGCTTAAGGGACCGGCGATTTTCCTTGCCCAGTTTGCCGGGGACGAGGCCCCGTTTGACAGCCTTTCCAATATCGGACGCTGGGCGGCGTCGCTTGGCTATAAGGGGGTGCAGATCCCGAGCTGGGACAAGCGCCTGTTCGATGTCGAAAAGGCTGCCCAAAGCAAGGATTACTGTGACGAGGCCAAGGGCATTCTGGCCGAACATGGTGTCGAGATTACCGAGCTTTCGACCCATTTGCAGGGGCAGCTGGTGGCGGTGCATCCGGCCTATGACGAGATGTTTGACGGGTTTGCGGTCCCCGAAGTGCGAGGCAACCCAAAGGCGCGCCAGGAATGGGCGGTCAATCAGGTCAAGGCCGCGATCAGGGCATCACGCCATCTGGGCATTGGTGATCATGCGACATTTTCCGGCGCGCTTGCCTGGCCCTATGTCTATCCGTGGCCGCAACGCCCGGCGGGGCTGATTGAAACCGCGTTTGATGAGTTGGCAAAACGCTGGTTGCCGATCCTTGATGTGGCCGAGGAAAATGGCGTCAATGTCTGTTATGAAATCCATCCGGGTGAAGACCTGTTTGATGGCGTGACATTCGAGATGTTCCTTGAACGGGTCAAGAACCATCCGCGATGCAACATCCTTTATGATCCGAGCCACTTTGTTTTGCAGCAGTTGGACTACCTTGATTTCATCGATATCTATGCCGACCGGATCAAGATGTTTCACGTCAAGGATGCCGAATTTAATCCGACCGGGCGGCAGGGCGTTTATTCCGGTTATCAGGGCTGGGTCGGGCGTGCGGGGCGGTTCCGGTCGCTTGGCGATGGGCAGGTTGATTTTGGCGCGATCTTTTCGAAGCTTGCGGCGATTGATTTTGATGGCTGGGCCGTGCTGGAATGGGAATGCGCGCTTAAACATCCCGAAGACGGCGCACGTGAAGGGGCCGATTTCATCCGCAACCACATTATCCGCGTGACCGAAAAGGCGTTTGACGATTTCGCCGATGGCGGCACGGACGAGGCCACCAACCGGCGTCTGCTGGGGCTTGATTAAGTCGGCGCTAGAAAACCATACAAGACGGAGACTGACATGAGTGAGACGAAAAATCCGGCGCGGCGTATCCGCCTTGGCATGGTTGGCGGTGGTCAGGGGGCGTTTATCGGTGCGGTGCATCGCATTGCCGCCCGTCTGGATGACCGGTATGAGCTGGTGGCGGGGGCGTTGTCGTCGAAGCCCGATGTTGCAAGTGCATCGGCGGCGGAACTGTTCATTGCGCCGGACCGGTCCTATGACAGCTTTGCCGACATGGCCAAACAGGAAGCCGCCCGCGAGGATGGCATTGATGCCTGTGCGATTGTCACGCCAAACCACCTGCATTTTCCAGCCGCGATGGCGATGCTGGATGCCGGTATTCATGTGATTTGCGACAAGCCGCTTTGCCTTAATGTTGAAGAGGCCGAGTTGCTGGCGGCCAAGGTGCGCGAAACCGGGCTTCTGTTTGCATTGACGCATAATTACACCGCCTATCCGATGGTGCGCGAAGCCCGTCAGATGGTGCGCGATGGCAAGCTTGGCGATATCCGTCTGGTGCAGGTTGAATATCCGCAAGGCTGGATGGCAACCCGCGTCGAGGATACCGACAACAAACAGGCGCATTGGCGTGCCGATCCGGCCAAGGCCGGGATGGGCGGGGCGCTGGGCGATATCGGAACGCATGCCCATAACCTTGCCGATTTTGTTAGCGGGCTTGAGATTTCGGAATTGTGCGCGGATATCGACGCCATCGTGCCGGGCCGCAAGCTTGACGATAATGTCCAGATTCTGTTGCGTTATGAAAATGGCGCACGCGGGATGTTGTGGGCAAGCCAGGTTGCCATTGGCCATGAAAATGGGCTGCGGCTTCGGGTTTATGGTGACAAGGGCGGCATTGAATGGGCGCAGGAACATCCCAACCATCTGCATTTCCGCCCGCTTGATGGTCGCCCGGAATTGATGACACGCGGCGGGGCCGGGATCGGGTCGGCCGGATTGCGGGGCGTGCGTGTACCGCCGGGCCATCCTGAAGGTTATCTTGAAGGTTTTGCCAATCTTTATACCGATTTCGCCGATCAACTGATCGCGCGGATTACCAATGGCAAGGCCGATCCGGCAGCCATGCTGATCCCGGGGATCGATGAAGGTGTCAAAGGCATGAAATTTGTCGAGGCAGTGGTCCGTTCCAGCCAGCGTGGCGCTGTGTGGGTCAGCTTCTAGGTTCCCGGAAACGGAACCTTCACGCAAATTGGAACATCCGGGGGAAGACAGGCGGCGATCCTTGTGATCGACCGCCTGCTTTTTTATGGCCGGTGCCGTAACGGAAAGGGTCGATCCGGGGATTTTTCGATGACGGGCAAAGCGGTCTGGTATTCCATCTGGTGGAAAAATCACCCCGATGGGTTGATCGGCTATTGCTCTATCTGTCGCGAAAGTGTTTCATGGAAATATAAAGAAAACTGCAAAACATGCAGGGAACAGGGAGTAGACGATGGCGGAAAAGCCTGTGCTACTGATTACCCGGCGTCTGACCGACGCGGTTCAGGCACGTGCTGCGCGTGATTATCAGGTTATCCTGAACGAAGCGGATCACGTCTTTTCGCGTGATGAGCTGATTGCGCGTTGTCAGGATGTCGATGCCGTTCTTCCCTGCCATTCCGAACATTTCAGTGCCGGTGTCATTGCCGATCTTGGGGATCGGTTGCGCATCATTGCCAATCATTCGGTCGGTGTTGACCATGTTGATCTTAATGCGGCAAAGAAGGCCGGGATCGTGGTCACCAATACCCCCGATGTGCTTTCCGATGCGACAGCCGAGATCGCCATGCTGTGCATGCTGGGTGCGGCCCGGCGTGGTGCCGAAGGCGATGCGATGGTGCGGGCCGGAAAGTGGGATTTCTGGTCGCCGGCCTTCATGGTCGGGCGGCAGGTGACCGGCAAGCGGTTTGGTGTTCTGGGCATGGGGCGCGTCGGGCAGGTGGCGGCTGAACGCGCGCGCGGCTTTGGCATGGAAGTGCATTATCACAATCGCACCCGTCTGCCGGGTCACCTTGAAAAAGGGGCCGTTTTCCATGACACGGTCGAGGGGCTTCTGGCGGTATCGGATGTTTTGTCGCTGCATTGTCCGGCAACGCCCGATACGACCGGCATCATCAATGAAAAAACCATCGCATTGCTGCCTGATCGGGCGATTCTGATCAATACGGCTCGTGGGAATCTGGTCGATGAAGTTGCCCTTGTGAGCGCCCTTCAAAACGGGAAGCTGTTTGCAGCGG
This sequence comes from uncultured Thalassospira sp., assembly GCA_946885765.1. Next base: position 6,429 of record CAMPHD010000084.1, on the reverse strand, counting down.
GGCTTGATGTTTTCCGCACGGAACCGGGCGGAAACCCCGATCTGGCGGCGTTGAAGAATGTGTTCCTGTTGCCACATATAGGCTCTGCGACCGAAGAGACGCGTGATGCCATGGGCTTTCGGGCGCTTGATAATCTTGATGCTTTCTTTTCCGGCGGGAAACCGCAGGACCGCGTTGCCTGAGAACGACGCCAACAATAAAAACATGCTGCATTCCGGAATTTATCAGGTTTCGGAAAAGAATTTAAAAACGAAGTTTTCCACATGGTGGAAAGCCAAATATTCGATGCCCCTTGTATCGGGTCAGGGCCTATGCAAGGCTGAAAATCATCGCCTGTTTTCCGCCAATTAGTTGCCGGAAGTGGCGATAATTCTGGGAGGAAGAAATGAAAAAGATATCTACGCCTGAAGACGTGAAGTCCAAGCAAGTGTCCCGCCGTTCGTTCCTTACCAAGGGTGCGACTGGCGTTGTTGCCGGTGGTGCTGCTGCCTCCGGTCTGTTTGCTGCGCCGGCGGTACATGCCCAACCGGCACCGCTGGTCGTCAAAATGCAGACGTCCTGGCCGTCATCCGATATCTGGATGACGTTTGCCAAAGAATATACTGATCGTGTTGAAGCCATGTCCGGTGGTCGCCTGAAGGTTGACCTTCTGCCAGCCGGTGCTGTTATTGGCGCGTTCCAGGTTCTGGACGGTGTCAATGACGGTGTGATTGATATCGCTCACTCTGTTCCGGTTTACTGGTATGGCAAACACAAGGCGGCGTCATTGTTTGGCACCGGTCCGGTGTTTGGCGGTTCGGCAACCACGATGCTGAGCTGGTTCTATGCCGGTGGCGGTGAAGAATTCTATCGCGAACTGACCCAGGACGTTATGGGGCTGAACGTGATTGGTCTTCTTGGCTTCCCGATGCCGGCCCAGCCGTTCGGCTGGTTCAAGGGAGAGGTCAATTCTGTTGCCGATATTCAGGGCTTCAAATACCGCTCTGTTGGTCTGGCTGCTGATCTGCTGCAATCGATGGGCATGTCGGTCGCACAGCTTCCGGGTGGCGAGATCGTCCCGGCGATGGAACGTGGCGTGATTGACGCGTTTGAATTCAACAACCCGTCTTCGGACATGCGTTTCGGCGCGCAGGATGTGGCGAAGAACTATTATCTGTCGTCCTATCATCAGGCATCCGAAAGCTTCGAGTTCATCTTCAACCGTGATTTCTATGAAGATCTTGAACCTGATCTGCAGGCAATCCTGCGTTATGGCGTAGAAGCGGCTTCGACGTCGAACACGGCGCTGGCGATGGACAATTATTCGTCCGACTTGCAGAAGCTTTCAGACGAAGGTGTTGCAATCCATCGTACATCGAAGGAAATCCTGGCCGCCCAGCTTGAAGCCTGGGACAAACTGATCCCGCAGCTTGAAGAAGACGAGTTCATGAAAAAGGTTCTCGACAGCCAGCGCGCCTGGGTCGAGCGCGTGACCTATTATGAACTGATGAACGCGCCCGATTATCAGCTTGCCTATGAGCACTACTTCCCGGGCAAACTGAAACTGTAATGAAACCTCGCGGTTTCGTTCTGTTTGTCTGAACCAAAAGGCCATCCCGTGCCGTTGAATGTACGGGATGGCCGTTACGGTAATGGAATTCCCTGATGATCAGCTTTATCGAATTCGCGGACAAGCTTTCGGCCTGGTTTGGCAAGGCTTTCGGCTGGCTTATTATTCTCATGACGCTGGGCATGAGTTACGAGGTCATGGCGCGCTATTTGTTCAATGCCCCGACGACTTGGTCTCTTGATGTGTCCTTCATCATGTATGGCACTCTTTTCATGATGGGCGGGGCTTATACCCTGTCGCGTGGCGGGCATGTTCGTGGCGATTTTATCTATCGCCTCTGGAAGCCCCGGACCCAGGCATCGGTCGACCTTGTTCTTTATATCTTTTTCTTCTTTCCCGGTGTTACGGCGCTCATCCTGTCGGGGTGGAAATATGCCGTTCGTTCATGGGGATATGGCGAGGTCAGCGTGAACAGTCCGGCAGGTGTGCCGGTATATCAGTTCAAGGCTGTGATCGTTGCGGCCGGTATCCTGCTGTTCATTCAGGGGATCGCCCAGATTATGCGCTGTATCATGTGTATCCGCGAAGGATACTGGCGCGGGGCCGATGACGACATCGAAGAAACCGAAGAATTGCTGATGAAGCAGCATGTCGCAAAAGATAATTGAAACCGCTCTGAAAAGCGCGATGAACCGGCCCAAACGGAGCTGCAAACGTGATTGACGCACATGTCGCCCTAATGATGCTTGGCATCTTTATTGTTCTTGTTTTCCTTGGTTTTCCGGTCGCATTCACGTTGATGGCGCTGGGGATCGGGTTTGGCTATTACGCATATTTCGATGCCGGACGCATGTGGCGTGCCTTTGACCGATTGGCCGAGGATAGCGATACCCTGACATCGGCCTTTACCTGGATCGAAGGATCGGTGAACAACCGAATATTCGATCTGTTTATCAACCAGACATATACCGTGATGTCGAACGAGGTTCTGACTGCCGTTCCGTTGTTCCTGTTCATGGGCTACATCGTCGAACGTGCCAATATCGTCAATCGCCTGTTCTCGACATTGAATATCGCGGCAAAAAATGTTCCGGGATCGCTTGGTGTTGCGGCACTGATTACCTGTGCGCTGTTTGCAACCGCGACCGGGATTGTCGGCGCCGTCGTGACCCTGATGGGGATGCTGGCACTGCCGGCCATGCTGAAAGCCCGCTATGACAAAAGTTTTGCCACGGGCATCATCTGTGCCGGCGGGACGCTGGGTATTCTGATCCCGCCATCCATCATGCTGATTGTTTATGCTGCGGCATCAGGTGTTTCAATTGTACGTCTTTATGCCGGGGCACTGTTGCCGGGGCTGACACTTGTCGGGTTGTATCTGGTTTATGTGATGGGGCGCGCAATGTTGCAGCCCAAATCTGCCCCACGCCCGACATCCGATGAAATTCCCGAAGTTCCCCTGCCCAAGGTTCTTTGGCTGCTGGCAACGTCGTTTTTCCCGCTGGCTTTCCTTATTCTGTCGGTTCTCGGATCGATTCTGTTCGGTCTGGCGACCCCGACCGAGGCGGCATCAATTGGCGCGCTGGGCGGGATGATCCTGGCGGTGTCCTATCGGGCGCTGACCTTTGACCGGCTGCGCGAGTCCGTTTATCTGACGGTGCGGACATCGGCGATGGTGTGCTGGCTGTTTGTCGGTTCTTATACCTTTTCGTCGGTCTTCTCGTATCTTGGTGGGGAGCATGTGATTGCCGAATTTGTTAGCGGGCTTGACCTGACGCCGTTGCAATTCCTACTGATGGCACAGCTGATTATCTTCCTGCTGGGCTGGCCGCTGGAATGGTCGGAAATCATCATTATTTTCGTACCGATCTTCCTGCCGCTGCTGCCGCTGTTCGATATCGATCCGCTGTTCTTTGGTATCCTTGTCGCGCTGAACCTTCAGACATCCTTCCTGACACCACCAATGGCCATGTCGGCCTACTATCTGAAAGGTGTCGCGCCTTCGGGGGTTTTGCTGACCGATATCTTCAAGGGGGTTATGCCGTTCCTGTTCATGGTGATTGTCAGCATGGTTCTGATGTATACCTTCCCGCAGATCGTGTTCCATCTTCCGGATCTGTTCTATGGCGCGCGTTAGGAGCAAGGCTGACTGATGACTATCAATCCGTTACTCAACCTTGATGTCGTAGAACTGCGCGACCGTCTGGCAAGCGGTGCCGTGCGTGCCGTTGAATATGCCGAGGCCTGCCTTGACCGTATCGCCGAACTGGAGCCGGAAATACAGGCCTGGGCATATCTTGATGGAGATCATGTTCTGGCGCAGGCCCGTGTGCTTGATACACGTCGTCAATCGGGGATGCCGATAGGGCCGTTGCACGGTATCCCGATTGGTTTGAAAGACATTATCGATACGGCGCACATGCCAACCGAAAACGGCACCCCGCTTGATTCCGGGCGGGTGCCGAACGAGGATGCGGTGATTGTCGCAAAGCTGAAGGCGGCGGGCGCGATCATCATGGGCAAGACGGTTTCGACCGAAATGGCCTTCATGCATCCGTCCAAAACCCGCAACCCTCACAATACAGCGCATACGCCCGGTGGATCTTCATCGGGATCGGCGGCGGCGGTTGCGGCGGCGATGGTTCCGTTGGCGATCGGTACCCAGACGGGCGGGTCAATCATCCGGCCTTCATCCTTTTGCGGTGTGGTCGGGTTGAAGCCGACATTTGGTGCCATACCGCGTACCGGCGTTCTGAGCCAGTCACCCAGCCTTGACACCATGGGGGTGTTTTCCCGAAATGTCGAAGGGGCGGCGCTTCTTGCCGAAATTCTGTTCGGGTATGATGTGCGCGATACGGCCACCCGGCCACAGCCGGTTCCGCGTTTGCTGAAAACAGCCAGCGCAGAACCGCTGGTGACACCGACATTGGCGTTTATTCGTCCGCCGCAGTTTGACGAGATTGCCGATGACGATACCGTCATGGCATTTCGGGAACTGACGTCGTTATTGGGCGAACAATGCTTTGAGGCACCGTTGCCCAAGGCATTTGATGATGCTGCGGATTTGCGTGCAAAGATCAATTTTGCCGAAATGGCGAAATGTTATTACAGCTATGAAAAGCGGGGACGTGATCAATTATCCCAGCAGATGAAAGAGGCACTTGATGCCGGTAACAAGGTAACGGCGCGGGATTACCTTGCCGCACTGGATTGGCGCAATCTTTACAATGTCGCGCTTGATGAAGTGTTTCAGCGTTGTGATGCGATTATTACTCCGGCGGCACCCGGTGCCGCGCCGGGGCGCCTTGATACGACGGGTAACCCGGTTTTTAACGGGCTTTGGACCTTGTGCGGGACACCGGCGATTACCCTGCCGCTGCTTTGGGCGGAAAACGGTTTGCCGATGGGGGTTCAGCTTGTCGGTCGTGCCGGTGACGATGCGCGGCTTTTGCGCACTGCACGCTGGCTTGCACAATATGTTTCGAATGTTGAAAATGAAGGAGCATCATCATGACAAAGGTACGCCTTGACGGCATAATGGCGATCATCGCTTATGTCATGCTGATGGGGTTTGTCGGGATTTTGTTCGGGCACGTGACCCGTTGGGATCTTGGAATTATGGTGGCGATTACGCTGGCACTGGCCGGATGGGATTTCTGGCACATGGCCACAGGCCGCAAAAGCGATCATCACTGATCGCTTCTAATTCACACCGACTATTTCGGGACGCGCATAGGGATTTGAGTTTTCCTATGCGTGTTTTGTTTTGGTCATGTGGGCGGCTTGTTCCGATTTGCCGTCATATCCGAAACGGGCTGCCGCAATTGCCGTGACATCGCGGATCAGATCAATTTCTTCGTCGCTGAATTTCGGGCGGTAATAGGTCGGCGCGTGGATGGTCGGGGCGACTTCCTTGATGATCGGTTCGGCGTCGGGCAGGTCGACATGATCAAACAGGCGGCGTAACTGATTTGCCGGGTCGGCGACGAAATCTTCGTAACGGACCACCAGCGTCGCATCGCCAAGCGCCTTGTTCACGGTCATGCGGTCCGCGATGTAATGGTGCAGGTCGCTCCAGTAATGGGCCCAACCGGCGACTTCGTCGCCCTCGTTCCAGTGTTTCATGACCTGGCGGGTGGCATGCAGATCGCCGGTATTGATCGGACGGCGATCAAGACCAAATTCGTAATGACCGACGCGCTGCATATGAGCAACCGCGCGCGGGTTATCCTGTTCGCCCTTGCAGAACAGATCATGTTGTTTTGCAAGGGACGCGATATGCCACAGCGGATCACGCACCGGCAGAACAAACCTGGCATCAGGGAAGATCGACAGCAGATATTCCATCCGGGTAACCAGATAGTTTGCCTTTGATATGTAACGTTTGCCGCCGCGAATATGGATCAGTTTGCGGATGTGATCGCGATAAAACTTCTCGAACGCCGGATTGCTGATCTGACCATCAAGGACGTTGCTTTCATTGACGTCATGCAGATGACGGAAAAACGCCATCCAGATCATTTCCTCGAATGCTTCGGGGCTTTCGGGCGTGATGTTGATGCCGTCCGCATGGGTGCGTTCAACCGCGACTTCCTTGCCCTTTGGGGCAAGATCGACAAACTTGTTCCACAGATAGGGTGTGAAAACCGGCGGATAGTCGCGGTAACGATGGGTTGCCGCATCGGCATGGCGTGCGAGCGTTTCCAGAAGGATCGTGCTGCCTGATCGGGCGAGCCCCGCGACAAAGACCGGCTTTTCGATTTTGACATCCTCAATCGCATCACCGGCAAGTTTCGTTTCGAAATTGCCAAGCCTGATCCATTGCATCGGGTGGCGGGCAATCAGGCCGCTTAGCCAGTTATCCCAGCCCGATACATGGA
>CAMPHD010000083.1 GCA_946885765.1 uncultured Thalassospira sp. | reverse complement strand
TTGGCATAGCCAAGGCCAAGCGTGCGGTAACGATAGGACAGTTCGGCAATACGATCCGACGGGAACTGCGCCATCAGAACCGAGATTTCCAGAACGACGGTCCAGAGACGCACGGCATGTTCGTATGCCGTGACATCAACGCCACCATCATCCGAACGGAAGTTCATCAGGTTCATCGAGGCCAGGTTACAGGCCGTATCGTCAATGAACATATATTCCGAGCACGGGTTGGACGCATTGATGCGACCCGAATTCGGGCAGGTGTGCCATTCGTTGATCGTGGTGTCGTACTGGATGCCCGGATCAGCACAGGCCCATGCAGCTTCGCCGACCTTGTCCCACAATTCGCGGGCGGCAAGGGTTTTGGAAACCTTGCCATCGGTGCGGCGGATCAGTTCCCAGTCACCGTTATCAAGAACAGCCTGAAGGAAGTCGTTCGAGACGCGAACCGAGTTGTTCGAGTTCTGACCGGAAACGGTCAGGTATGCTTCGGAGTCCCAATCGGTGTCGTAGGTCTTGAAGCTGATTTCGGTGAAGCCCTGACGGGCGAATTCGATGATCTTGTTGATCTAGCTATCCGGGATCATCTCGGCACGGGCGGCCAGCACGGCTTCTTTGAGCTGCGGGTTGGCACGCGGCAGGAAGCGATCCTCGGAATCGGCGGCACCGTCCCAGTTGGTGCAGGCTGCGAGAACGTCGGTCAGGTGCTTTTCGGCCAGTTTCGAACCGGCGACAAGGGCCGCGACCTTCTGTTCTTCGACGACTTTCCAGTCGATATAGTTTTCGATGTCCGGGTGGTTGATATCCACCACGACCATTTTGGCCGCACGGCGCGTGGTGCCGCCCGACTTGATCGCGCCCGCTGCGCGGTCCCCGATTTTAAGGAAGCTCATGAGGCCCGAAGAACGGCCGCCACCCGACAGGGTTTCGCCTTCGCCGCGCACATGCGAGAAGTTCGAACCGGTGCCCGAACCGAATTTGAACAGGCGGGCTTCACGGGTCCAGAGATCCATGATGCCACCCTCGTTCACGAGGTCATCGGAAACCGACTGGATGAAGCAGGCATGGGGCTGCGGATGTTCGTAGGCACTGGCCGATTTGGTCAGTTCGCCGGTTTTGTAATCGACATAGGAGTGACCCTGTGCCGGGCCATCAATGCCATATGCCCAATGCAGACCGGTATTGAACCATTGCGGCGAGTTCGGCGCACCCATCTGGTGGGAAAGCTGATAGCGCATTTCATCGAAGAAAGCCTGCGCATCGGATTCGGCATCGAAATAGCCGCCTTTCCAGCCCCAATAGGTCCAGGTGCCAGCCAGACGGTCAAAGACCTGAGTGGCACTGGTTTCGCTGATATAACGCGATTCCGACGGCATTTTTTCGAGCTTGGACTTGTCAGGTGCCTGACGCCAGAGCCAGGACGGAACGTCCTTTTCCTTGACCGGTTTCAGCGCGACCGGAACACCCGCCTTTCGGAAGTATTTCTGCGCAAGGACGTCACTTGCCACCTGCGACCAGGATGACGGGACGTCGATATCTTTCATTTCAAAAACAACCGAGCCGTCGGGGTTTTTGATGACGCAGGACGACTTACGAAAATCGATGTCGGCGTAAGGGCTGACACCTTCCTGAGTGAACTTTCTGCTGATCCGCATGGTCTGCTCCGTTTTGGTCAGACTTGATGTCGTGCGCATAAGCACCAACACGGCCTGAACATTATATAGTTTGCTCAACGCTCATACGCTGCCCCCTGACCTTTATAAAATGGCCATGTTTGGGCGAACGGAATTCGGTAATCTGTGGTGGTGGTCCCCCCTTGGAACCATCCGGTCCGTAGCCAGAACTATAAGGCCAAAAATTCGGGGTAGTCCACCAAACTTTGTGGTTGACAGCGATTTTTATCACTAGATGTAGTGGTTCAATCGATGTCGCGCATATCTGATGTTTGGAAAATCTCGTTAAGATTGTTTAAACGCGCCGCAAGCCCGCGGAATACTGCGCTTTTGCCGATGGGGGTGCCATCGCAAGTCCATAAGACTCGGACTACATCTTGTGCCGGGACGAGATGACCCCCACAACGCAAAACAAAGCTAACGCTGTTTGCGTTTGAAATCCAGTATCAAGCGCAAACAATCCTGTCCCGATGATGTTATTAGCACGGGAATGTCAGATAACATTTTGATATTTATATGAAAATCATTGTTTTTATACGGCGCGAATTTTCAAGCCGGGCAGGGCGCACTCAGGACCGAAGACCTTGAAATGCTGTGGATAAACAGGTGGACAAGGCCGCGTGACGATTGTGTTGCAATGAGTCGGACATACACAAGTGGTTGTGGGTTGTTTTCTGCTTTCATCGGGCACGATTCATACTAGTCAAATATGATAGTAGCCGAAAAGCCATCGGACATCTCCGGGCGGGGTGAACAGAGTTCAAGTACGCCACCAGCCTGGGCAATAATTGTTGATGTGATCGACAGACCAAGGCCTGTGCTGTCTGGATGGTGGCCGTGCCGTTCAAAACGGTTGGTCAGGCGCGAGAGAAGTGTTTTCGGGATAACAGGGCCCGCATTTTCAACGCATATTCTGTTCGAAGTGTCGACGACGACATATACAGGTTCGCTGTTACTGCCATGTCCAAGTGCATTTTCAAGCAGGTTTCGAAAGCAAATGCCAAACGCATCCGGGTCAATCGCTGCTTTCAGCGAAACGCTTTGGGAGGCCAGAACCACATGATTGTCGTATCGGCGGCTGCGTTCGATATCGTCAAGAACCATCCGGATGATCGGAGTCAGGTCATGTGTCTCGCTGCTTCTGCCCAGCCCGGATTCGGCGCGAGACCATTGCAGAAGTTTTTCCGAAAGTCGGGCAAGCCGGTTCAGCGACATTTCAACTTTCTGAGCGCGTTTTCGGGCAGGATTGTTTTCGTGGATTTCCAGAAGTAACTGCTGAGTCTGAGCAAGGGCGCTTGCGACAGGGGTGCGCAATTCATGGGCGCTATTGGCGGCGAAGTTGCGTTCGGCATTCAGAGCAGAGCGCAGGCGGATGAGCAAGCTATTGATAGCAGTAATCATGTCGGCCAGTTCTTGCGGTGTTTTACCAAGATCGATCGGATCAAGATTGCCGCTGCCACGCTGGCTAATTTCATCTCGCAGGAGACGTACCGGGGAGAGGCCGTTTCGTACGCTCAGCCAAATGGCAATTATAATTGCAGGTACAAGTACAGAGAGAGGCAACAAGGTGGCGGCAGAACTCTCCAGTGATGCCTCGTGCCGGTGAGCCATCGGTTCGGCAACCTGAAAAAACAGGCTGCCACTGATGCTGGCCTCGGTGTAATAGCGATAGTCGCTATCTTCCCAGAAACCGCCAATCAGAGGGGCTGGAAACGGGATATCTGTTGTATCATGAGAGCGCAGGACGACTTTGCCGGCATGATCCCGCAATTGATAGATCAGGTATTCCCCGCTACGTGGAGCGGAGCCGTTCGCAGCAGAAAATGCAGGCATGTGAGTGGACCCGTCTTGGTCCGTGCGGTTCATGTGAAATTGAACAGCCAAAGGCAGGGTGCGTCTCGCTGTTTCCTGGAGCCCGGTATCAAATGCCTCGCCAAGTTCGTCATTGATGACAACCGCTGCAAATATGGCGCCGACCAGCCAGAGGGCAAACACGCAGAGGGTGACACGGATAACAATCTGACCGAGAAGACTATGCCGAATAATGGCGGTCATGACCTTATCCCTCCAGCCTGTAACCAATGCCGCGCAATGTTTTGATCAAGTGACTGCCGATCTTTTTGCGCAATCGGCTGACATAGACTTCAACCGTATTGCTTTCGATTTCCGCACCGAATTCGTACAGCGATTCCTCTAGCTGGCTTTTCGACAGGATGGTCCTGGGGTGACGGGCGAACTGGTCAAGCAAAGCCCATTCCCGTGCGGTCAGTTCGACCATCCGGCTGTCAACAAGAACATGCCGTCTGGCCAGATCAATCTCGACATTTGAAATGCGTAGCAGGGGATTGGGATTTCCCGCATATCGCCGGGCGACGGATGCCAGTCGGGCCGCGAGTTCCCCTAGATCAAAGGGTTTGACAATATAGTCATCTGCCCCGGCATTGAGCCCCTTAATCCGGTCGGTGATCTGGTCCTGTGCCGTCAGAATAATGCAGGGTGTGGTATCTCCCTGCATGCGCAATCGACGCAGCAGTTCAATGCCATGGCCATCCGGCAGATTGAGGTCAAGCAGGATGACGTCATAGGGAGTGGTCATGATGGCGCTATCTGCATCCTCAATCGTTTCCACCCAGTCTGTGGCATGTCCCTGAGTCAATAGATTGTCGCGGACGGCATTTCCCAGATTTTTTTCATCCTCAATCAGAAGAAGTCGCATCTGTTTCTCTTTTGGCCATTTCGGCAGGTGGCGGCACTTATACAGGTTTTCCTGACACCAGACTGAACGGATCGCATTCCTGTTCAGGTTGGTGTCAGGAAACATGGGCATCTTCCGTCTGAACGAGTTTTTCACATTGGAGCGGGAGTTACATCATGAAAACGCTTTTGGCGCAGGTTCTTGGGACAGTGTTTCTGGCCTTGTCGGTTGTTCTACCTGCTTCGGCTACGGAGACCGATATGTGCGACGTGCCCATGGATCAATGGCAGCCTCGTGAAAAACTGGAGCAGAAACTCGTATCCGAGGGATGGAATGTCAGAAAAATCACCACGGATGATGGCTGTTATGAAGTTTACGCCACAACCAAAGATGGGGTGGATGTCGAAGCCTATTTCGACCCCAAGACCTTTGATCCTGTGAGCCTGCCTGGCGACTGACCCTGGTTGGCAGCCCACGCGCCAGGCCTTCCTGTTGGTCCCTTTTCAGCGCCGGTTGCTGGAGCAGACGACAGAAAGCGTGGCATAGACTCACGCGAGACGGACACAACTTTCCAATGAAATATCTTTTGAATTCCCGGTTTGTTGCAGAGGGACGAAAGTGCCTTGCGGACTATCGGATCGTATTATGTTTGATCACATTGTATTTCATTCTGGTTTTTAATCGGGATGTTATCGCACATTTTTATTCGATCCTGCGTGGATTGGAGGCATTTGATCCGGTATTTGCCGCCAGCGTACCCTTTGTCCTGTTTTTCGGGTTGATGGCGACATTCACCGTTTTTTCATTCCGCCCGATTTTAAAGCCATTTTTTGTTCTTTTAATTTTGACGTCGTCGGTCGTCAGCTATGCCATGAGCCGATACGGGATCGTGTTTGATCGCAGCATGATCACAAATTTTGCCCAGACAAATCCGGGGGAGGCGCTTTCCTATGTGAATTTGCAGTCCGTGATGTCGCTGATCCTGACCGGGGTTATTCCGGCGGTGGTCCTTATTCTTTTGCCGATACGATATGCAACGTCATTCTGGCGCGGTTTGGGGCAGAAATTGTTGATGGTTTCGATGGCGTTCCTGTGCCTTGGTGTCATCGGCTTCTGCTATTTCAAGGATTATGCTTCGGTCGGACGCAATAACAAGATTCTCGGAAAGGAAGTCGTGCCGGTAAATTATATCATGGCAAGCATCCAGTACGGAAAACGCCGGTTTCTTTCGCGACAAATTCCGTTTCGCACCATCGGCAATGACGCGGTGGTTCGGCCGGTTGGGGAAAAACCAACACTGATTTTCCTTGTGGTCGGTGAGACGGCCCGTGCGGCGAGTGTGGCTGCGAACGGATATGATCGACCGACGTCCGAATTTACCAGCAAGATCCCGGATATGGTGGCCTTTCAGGACGTGACATCATGCGGGACGGCAACGGCGGTTTCGGTGCCGTGCATGTTTTCGCCCATGACGCGCGACCATTATGACGAAGCTATTGCCGAACACACCGAGAACCTTCTGGATGTTTTGGCAAAGGCCGGGGTCGATGTTTTCTGGAGTGAGAATGACAGCGGGTGCAAGGGGGTGTGTGACCGCATTCCGAACCGGACGTTGTCGGCAGACGATTTTCCCGGAATGTGTGCCAACGGACTATGTTTTGACGAGTTATTGGTAGATGTGGCGGCGCAGGAGTTGGATCGCAAAGATGCCGTGAATGGGCAGGGTCGGCTGATTGTCCTGCACCTTAATGGAAGCCACGGTCCAACCTACTACGAGCGTTATACCGAGAAATTCCGCTATTTCATGCCCGATTGTCCGCAAAGCGATATCGAGAACTGTACCCAGCAGGAACTGGTCAATACCTATGACAATACGATCCGGTATACCGATTTTGTCATTGCCAGGCTGGTCAAGGAACTGCAACTGCGCGAGCAGGATTACAACACAGCACTTTTATATGTATCCGATCATGGTGAGTCCCTTGGTGAAGGGGGACTGTATCTGCATGGTGCGCCCTATTTCCTTGCGCCATCGGAACAGACGCATGTGCCAATGATGTTCTGGATGTCGGACGGGTTCGCACATGACCATCAAATCAGCAGGCCCTGTGTCGAGGATATCAGCCATTCCCGTTCGTATTCCCATGATAATATTTTTGCGACCACGCTAGGATTGATGGGGATCGAAACGTCGGTATATGACGCAGCTACCGATATTTTTTCTGCCTGTACGGATGAGCACAAAAAGGACGTCAACTATGCCGGGCGGTAAAACAGACCCGATAAGGGCTGGCCGTCCTGTGATCAATGTTATCGTCAACCCCAAAGCAGGCGGGTTTCGGCGCGGGCGGCTTGAAACCATTCTTGAGCGAGCAGAAGTTCGGGCCAATCTTCACGAGACCGGTTATCGCGGCCATGCGCGCTTACTCGTACGTGATATGCCTGCGGACATTCCGGTTTATGTTGCTGGAGGGGATGGCACGATCAATGAGGTGGTCAATGGCCTGATGGATACCAGAAAACTGGGACGGCAGACGCCCCCGATAGGGATTATCCCAAGCGGGACGGCAAATGTGCTGGCACGGGAAATCCGAATGACAACTCGTGTCTCCGACATTGTCGGATATCTGAAGTCCCCTTCGGATATCGAGGTCGTACCAGGCATGTCCGGAGATTGTGCCTTTATGTTGATGACCGGTGCCGGCCCGGATGCGGAAACGGTGGCAAATGTTTCGCCGCAAGCAAAAGCTCTGTTTGGAAAATATGCATATATCTGGCAGGGAATGCGCACAATCTTGCGCGGGCAGGGAGACATGATCAATGTCAGACTTGGCGATGAAATGTATCAGGTGGCCGGAGTGATTGTCACGCGTGCCTGTCACTATGGCGGGCCGTTTGTGCTGTCGGAATGTGCAGGACTGCAACAACCGGGATTGGTTGTCGTGATGCTCCGTTCTGGTAAGGTGCGGGATCTTGTTCGTTATGCATTGAGCCTGATCCGTGGTCGCCTGGAACGGGAACTCGATGTTGAAGTGGTATCGACAAGTGTGGTCACAATTTCCTGTGCAGACAGTAAGCGAGGTATGCAGGTCCAGATTGATGGAGATCATCACGGGCGACTTCCTTGTCAAATCGGATTGGCGCCACATGCGGTCAGGTTGTTGGTCCCCGGCCAATTTAAGTACATTCAGCGGGCTTGAATTATTGACTTTAGCGCAACATCACGACATATAAGGTCCTTATTGACCGCCGGACACAGGCCGCAAAATCAGGGCCCGCGAGCAAACACCGGTTTGCACATACGGGCCTTTTGTCTGCGCGCCGCCAAAGGCGGAAGAACCAGATCTGGAGAGAGACCACACATGGCCACCGTCGGGACCCGCATTTTTACCGCGCTGTATGGCAAACGCGTCGGCGAAGACCGTTTTGGAAATGTCTATTACACCGAAAAGAAAGCCGCCAATGGTCGCCGTGCGAAACGCTGGGTGATTTATAAAGGTATCAGCGAAGGGTCCAAGGTTCCGGCTGAATGGCATGCATGGCTGCATTACACCGTTGATGCGCCGCTGTCGGACAAGGCCGAAGACCGTTATGACTGGCAGAAAGAGCATCTGCCGAACCTGACCGGGACCAAACATGCCTATCGCCCGAAAGGCCACGAATATAGTGGCGGCCAGCGCGCCAAGGCGACTGGCGACTATCAGGCATGGTCGCCGGAAGGCTGATCGGGAATCGTTATATTCTGCAACCGGGCGCGACAATATGTTGGCGCCCGGTTGTGTTTTTGCCGTGTTTTTGCACCAGAGTGCCCGAGCCGGTTGTTTTTTCGGCCCGCACGCGACAATATGCAGATCAACAAGATAGCAGATACGGATAAGGTCCATGAGCAACAGACTGATCGAGAGCCTTGCAGGGGCAGCCGTTATCGCCGTGGCGGTCGGCTTTGCGACCTATTCCTATTCCCGGGCGGGCATCGAGTCTGTGGATGGATACGAACTTTCGGCCAACTTCAATCGCATTGATGGCCTGACGGTTGGCAATGATGTGCGGATTTCCGGCGTCAAGGTTGGCTCGGTCACGGCACAGGAACTGAACCCGAAGACCTATATGGCGGTGGTCAAGATGACGGTGCGTTCCGATGTTGAACTGCCTGCGGACAGTTCGGCCAAGATTGCATCCGATGGATTGCTGGGCGGCAAGTTCGTGTCGCTGGAGCCGGGCGGGGATATTGATATGCTGGCCCCGGGCGGCGAGATTGAATACACGCAAGGATCGGTCAACCTCGAAGAGCTGATCGGGCAGGTGATTTATTCGTCCGGCGGTGGTTCTGGTAGTGGATCGGGTGGCAGTTCTTCGGACAGCCCCGAATAGGCACTTGATCCGGGTGATGGGCCGGAGTGATGGGTACAAAACCGGCCATGATTTTGCCGGTTTTACCGGTCAGTTTGCCGCGAAGTATCTTTAGAGAGCTTGCGCAACGTGATATCGACACCGATATCCTGATCAGATCGAAAGGCAGCGGAGCCGCTTGATGAGCAAGTCCGATAGCATGAACAGGAATTTTCCCACATGGCAGGACCCCGAAGGGGCACCGCTTTCGTGCGTGGAGAAGATCAAGGTTCTGAACGAGAATTTCGGCGAACTGCGTGAAATGATGCAGGAAGCAATGGAAGACGCGTTGCTGATGGGCTGCGACCAGGAACAGTTTCGCCAGGTGATGCGCAGCGTTGTTGAAGAGCTGCACAATCCTTATGGCAAGCCAGACGATCAGGACTGAATATTCATGAAAACCAAGATAGTGTTTGGCGCTGCGGTTGCCGCGGTTGCTTCTGTGGCTGCGTTGACGTCTGCCTTTGCGCTGGATTATCGCCCGGCACAAATCGCCCAGCTTCAGGGGCTTGATAAAATCACCGCCCGCATTTCGACCTTTGAGGTGCCGGTGGGCCAGACGGCGAAATTCGGCACCCTTACGATCCGGGTGGATGCATGTTACCGCACCCCGCCGGAAGAACGCCCGGAAAGTGCTGGTTTCCTTGAAATTTCCGACCAGCGTGAAGATGCCCAAAACACCGTTGCCGAACTGTTTTCGGGCTGGATGTTTGCCTCTACGCCGGGTCTTTCGGGGCTTGAACATCCGGTTTATGACGTTTGGGTCAAGGAATGCATTGATCCGAATGATCAGGGATCAGGGGCCGTCGAACAGGGGCAACCTGCCCCCGCGGAATGACGGTTCACAATCTCGTTATCTGAACGTGACATACCATCCGATTGTTTCCGAATGCTGGCCGATGCAAATTGCATCGGCCATAATTATTTGTGCCAGACTTGATGGTAATGGCTGCGGGGGTGATTTGACGTTACGTCATGCAGAGGATTCGCGATGATCTGAAGCCGGATTTTGCCATAAAATCCGGGAAGTTTCGGGCAAAATGCAATGATTTTAGTTTCAATATCAGTGTGTTCTCATTCTGGATAAAATAAGGCGGAAATGCCGGTTATTGTTTCCTGTGGGGAAAATAAGTGTTGCGGGCTGTATGTCTTGAGGAGACAGGGTGGAACTGTCATCCTTCTTCCAGTTTTGTTGCGATGCGGAATTTCGCGTCGGACTATTTAAAACAAGGGATGTGCTTATGTTTGCTTCATTGAAAAAAGCCGGTTTTGTGCTGGCGATTGCAGCGGGTCTTTCGGGGGCTGCCGTTTCGGCACAGGCCGCCGAGAGCTATAAACTTGATCCGACCCATACCAGCGTGATCTTTATCGTCAATCATCTTGGTTTTTCCAATTTTCAGGGCCGTTTTGGCGGCACGACCGGCGAATTGACGCTGGATCGTGAAAACCCGGCGGCATCGTCGGCGAGCATTACGATTGACCTGACCAAGGTCGATACCGGTGTCGAGGGCCTCGACAAGCATATGCAGACCGCCGACTTCCTGAATGTTGAAGAACACCCGACTGCGACTTTCAAAAGCAC
>CAMPHD010000082.1 GCA_946885765.1 uncultured Thalassospira sp. | reverse complement strand
CCCGGTAATGGAACAGGGGCGGCTTGGTGCGCGGACCGTGCCGATTGGCTGGGGTCAGGAAATGCGCGATCAGGCGGCGATGGTGCGCGAGGCATCGAAATGGGAATACGAGCTTAAAGTCCCCGAACAGGTGCCCGACGTGGTTGACCGGGCCTATGCAATCGCGTCCTCGGTCCCGAAGGGGCCGGTTTATGTTTCCCTGCCGCGCGAGGTTTTGTGCGAACCCTGCCCGGGGGATGCGATTGACGCGCCGCTTCGCATGCAGCCGGTCCGGGTGATGCCGCCAAGCGAAAGCCTTGAGGATGCGGCGCGCATCCTTGCCAATGCCAAGAACCCGGTGATCATTGCCCAGCGTGGCACGGGCACGGCGCAAGCCTTTGATCGCCTGTCGTCACTGGTTGATCAGTGGGGTATTCCGGTGGTGCAATATTGGGCGATCCAGCTTGCCCTTGGCACCGATCATCCGATGATGGCGGGCATGGATCCGGCACCGTGGCTTCGCGACGCTGACGCGGTTCTGGTGATTGATTGCCTTGCGCCATGGTCGCCCGATATTCATACGCTACGCCCCGATTGCAAGGTGATCCAGATCGGGCAGAACCCGCTTTATTCGCGTTTTCCGGGGCGCAATTTTGCCGCCGATCTATCGCTTACCGGGGAAACCGGCGATGTGATCATGGCACTGGCCGATGCGCTGGATCATTACCATGCCGATCATCGCGAAACATGCGCGGACCGGCGTGAAAAGGTCGCGGCGATCAATGCGGGCACGCGCAAAAAGGTGCTGGCGGCGGCCGATGCCGGATCGGTTGATCCGATGAGCAAGGCGTTTGTTTCGCGCTGCCTGTCGGAGGCGATTGCCGGGCGGTCGGCAACGGTGTTTTCGGAACTCGGCTGCCCGCTGGAGCCGCTTTCGCTTTCGGAGCACAGTAGCTGGTATCAGGAGCCGCATTCCGGCGGGCTTGGCTGGTCCTTCCCGGCATCGATGGGCTATCAGTTGGCGGATAAAAACAAGCTGGTGGTCGCCACCATGGGCGATGGATCATATATGTTTGCCAACCCGACGGCGTGCCATCAGATCGCCGAGGCGCTGGAGCTTCCGATCCTGATCCTTGTTCTGAACAACAATGAATGGGGGGCGGTGCGCCAGTCGGTGACCGGGATGTATCCCGATGGCTATGCGGCGAAAACCAATCAGATGCCCCTGACCGGCCTTAAGCCCAGCCCCGATTTCACCAAGGTCGCGGAAGCCAGCCGGGCATGGACGGCGAAGGCCGAACGGGCGACCGATTTGCCGGAAATCCTGCGCCGTGCAATTGCGCATATCGATACCAACCGCAGCCATGCGCTGGTCGAGGTGACGATTGCACCGTAAGGGGTGGCGACATTGAGCTGATGATAAAAGTCGGGTGTCATGGTGATGAGGCCCGGTTTTTTTATGATTTAAGCGTGTTCCCGGATTATGATCGCCGGATTGTGAAAACATTCAAAACAGGCATTCGCAGCACATGAAGAAACCGACGGAAAATCATTCGGATCAAGGCGGGGCGGCTGTGGATGTCCATGACGGTGTGAAGCTGCTTGATAGCGGTGTGAACTTTGTCGGCGAACAGGTGAGCTATCCCAAGGGCAAGGCACGCATCAAATCGGTGCTGGCGACAATGGCGCCGGGGCAGAAAACCGGCTGGCACAAGCATGGCGTGCCGACCTATGGATATATCCTTGAGGGGCAGATCACGGTTGATTACGGCGACGGGGGAAAAACCACCTATCGCGCCGGGGAAGGCGTGCTTGAGGCGATGGATTACTGGCATGAGGGGATCAATGACGGTGATGTTCCCGCACGTGTCGTTGTCGTCTTCATGGGGGCCGAGGGCGCGGAAAACGTGATCTACAAGCCAGAAGATGCATCCGACTGAGTTTTGATTTTATGGGGCAGAAAGTGGCTTGCTTGGTTCTTTCTGGGGAAGGAGCGACTGGGCATCGATTTTACTCCTGTAGGCATGTGAAGGTGCGATTGCGCCATAATCGTCCACGAAGATGTTTCCGAGTTTCTTGTGAGCTATACGATTACGTGATTGTCGAATTCATTGATAACTTTTTCGTAGTTAGCAAGAAATAGATCAAACCAACGACTTCCGATTTGGCTTTGGTGTGGGTAGTCCATGAGTAGGCGTCCCACACTCAAGCCTTTACGAGAGCCTATTGGAACTCCAAGGTTGGGAATTATCTTGTTGTAATCCGTAACGGCCTTATGGCCGTTGTGAGCTATTCTGTTTCTTACTTTATGAGCATGGCTCAATTGATCGTATATAGGTTTGGTGACAATACTCTCAAACCTACCGAAGAAACCTGTTTGCCCATAAAGATTTTGAGCCCGATTTTGGATTAAGTGGGGGACAGCCCAGCCCATCACCCCGCTGAGTCCTTTGTCTGAAGATCCCATTAGGTATACGGCCTTCTGCGGCGCTACTCCAAACTTCTTCCTTACTTCTATTTTGAAGGCTTCACAGCAAAAACTCTCATATTGTGCGGCAACCTCAAAAAAAATGAATGTAGCAGCATCCCGCCTGTCTGGGTTCATTAACGGTGAGTGCTGCTTTCCGCTCCTTGTCGCGCCATTAATGCAAATACGTTGATATAGATTGTGTGCTCGATTGATGGAAAGCTTTGCATTTGCAACGAGTTTTGCTTTGACAGTTGGTTTCACTTTCATCGTTCAGCCTTAAGCGTTGTGTGCGTTATGATATTGTTTTGGTGTTGTTTCCTGCTCTAACTTCTATTCTGAGTTTAATTCTGTTGAGGGATTGTTGCAGCAATGTCAACTGTCAGCTTGCATCCTGTGCGTAATCATTATTTCATTAAGCTAGATTTCATTAAGCTAGTCATTTGATTTGCCTGCCCAAAGGAGCCAGCATGGATCGCGCTATTGGAACCTCGGGGCGTATTGCGTTCGCAAGTGCAATGCGCAATCTGCTTGCGGATGTGTATCCGGAACATGATCACGCCGATCTGGTGCGCCGGGTGTTTGAAGTGCTGGATTTGCCGCTTGAGGGTGACGGGGCGGAGCCGTGCGAGGAATATCTGCGCAAATGGGATCAGCGCGATGCGTTTCTGATCACCTATGGCGACAGCATTTCGCGCGACGGGCATCATGGTTTGCAAAGTCTTGGCGATTTTTATCGCACGTGGCTTAAGGACTGGCTGACGGGCATTCATATCCTGCCGTTTCACCCCTTTACGTCTGATGATGGTTTTTCGGTAAGCGATTTCAGTACGTTGCGCCCGGAACTTGGCACCTGGGATGATGTGAAGGCATTGTCCCAAGATGCCACCGTGATGGCGGATCTGGTGGCGAACCATATTTCGGCGTCCCATGTGTGGTTTCAGCAGTTCCTTGCCGGGGAAAAGCCCGGTGTTGATTACATCAAGACCGCCAGCCCCGATGATGATCTTTCCGATGTGGTGCGCCCGCGCAGTCATCCGCTGTTAAGCAAGGTCACGACATCGGACGGGGAAAAGCATGTCTGGTGTACGTTCAGTTACGATCAGGTTGATCTGGATTACGGCAACCCGGATGTGTTTTTTGAAATCCTGAAGATCGTTCTGGAATATCTTAAACACGGCGTTCGGGTTGTGCGGCTGGATGCCATCGGCTTTATCTGGAAGGTGGTCGGGACCAGTTCGATCAATCTGGAACAGACGCACAAGATCATCAAGGCATTGCGACTGGCCACCACGGCGGTACATCCGGATGTGATTTTTATCACCGAAACCAATCTGCCGCTGCTTGAAAACCTGTCCTATTTCGGCAATCAGGACGAGGCGCATCTGATTTACAATTTCAGCCTGCCGCCGGTGATCATTCATGCGCTGTTATCGGGGCGGAGTGATTGCATCCGCAAATGCATCATGTCGATGCCGCCGGCCCCTGCGGGCTGCACCTTTTTCAATTTCACCGCCAGCCATGATGGCATTGGCCTGCGCCCGGCCGAAAACCTGATTCCGGATACGGATATCGATGCGATGACCGACCATGCGCGCAGGATGGGCGGGCAGGTGAGTTACCGGTCGCTTAAGGGGGGCGGGCAGAAGGCCTATGAGCTGAATGTCACGCTGTTTAGCATGCTGGCCGAGAACTTTGCCGGGGATCGTACCTATGGGCTTGAGCGGTTTGTGATGAGCCAGGCGATTGCCATGTCGCTTGAGGGGGTTCCGGCGATTTATGTGCAGTCGATCTTTGCCACCGAAAACGATCAGGCGGGATATGAGGAAACCGGTATTCCGCGCAGACTAAACCGCAAAATCTGGCAGCTTGAGGAAGCGGAGGCACGGTTATCGGAGGAAGGGGTTGCCAAGCGGGCGTTTGATCAGTTGCGTGCGTTGATGTCGATCCGCATGGGGCAACCGGCGTTTCATCCCAATGCGACGCAATATACCCTTAACCTTGGCCCGGAATTGCTGGGCGTTTGGCGGCAAAGCCATTTGAATGATCAAAGCATTTTCTGTGTGTTCAACCTGACCGATCAGGTGCAGGACCTTGATCTTTCGAAGATCAACCTGATCATGACGGAGGGCTGGACTGATCTTTTGTCCCAGCAGGTGATCGAGGATTTCAACGGCATCCTTGCGCTGGCACCCTATCAGATCGTGTGGATTTCAAATATCGACGGGCGCAATCGCATTGATAGCCGGTTGCTGCAACGTTATCGCGATGCGATGCCGGTCTGAGGAAGTCTTTCGGCCCGGTTGCTACGCTGTAATACTTAAAATCAGAAAACACTGATGTTTGCGCCTTGCATTGCAGCCTTATGCGTTCCTATGATCGATACAGAGTGAATGGACGTGTCGGGGAGCTTGTTGCGTGATGGCCTATGCGCAGGAAATTCGGCTGGATGATCTGCCGGACGATGTGGACGGGCATGTTTCCCAATTGCTTGCGCTTTGGCAGGATGCCCGCCGCGACGGGGATATTCCCGACCGGCATGATCTGAGTTCCGATATTCTGGCACCGTGGCGCGATGATATCGGCATTTATGAATATCAGCCTGATCGCAATGATTTCGTCATTCGCATCGATGCGCCGAACATGATTGCGGCCAGTGGCGAGAATTATCAGGGGTCAACCCCGCGCCAGATTGATCTGGATTTCGGAACGGCGGTCTATCCGACCCTGTGCGAGGTGATCAGAACCGGGCAGGCACAAATTCACATGATCGGGGTTGAGCGCATAGAGTGGGAGAACTGGCTGCGGTTGATGTTGCCGGTGCGAACCCGGTGCCGGAAGAGCGCGCCTGTCATTCAGGTTCTGGTAGTGCATTTTCTTTATAAGGTATGATACGGCCCGATTTTTCGGTCGGGACTTGTTATTTTATCTTGTATTCCCAATTTTACTAATATTGGGAGAGGCAGAAGGTCACACCGCAGAATGGCCGAGACGACAGATTTCGAACTTGATGAATTACCCGAAAATATCGGGCCGCATGTCACCGATCTGGTCAGGGTCTGGTATGAAGCGCGCGCAGAAGATCCGAAGCAGATTGTGCCATCGCGCGACATTTTGACCGCAGGGCGGTTGCGCCCGTGGATCGACGATATCACCATCTATGAATATATGCCGTTAAAGGAAGATTTCGTTGTGCGGATTGATGCGCCGTCGATTGTCGCGTTAAACCGCGAGAGCTTTCAGCGCGCCAGCCCGCGCGAGATCGATATGAAATACGGGTCCTGTCTGACGGCGGCATTGTTCAATACCATGATGTGCGGAGAGCCGACATTTTACCATGTCACCCTTGCCGTGCGTGCCGATCAGCACTGGCTGCGCGTTTTGTTACCGGTGCGCACACATAATCGGGACGGGCATCCGGTCGACCAGATATTTGGCACCCGGTTTGACTTTGAATGCCAGTATCATATTTGACCCGTTCCGATCTGCGGTGGTGTTAGCTGCCGATGTCGGCATCGTTCAGGTCGTCTTCGACGGCACCCGCAAGCTGTTCAAAGATGTCGCCCATCGCACTTTCAACGCGCTGCCAGCTTGGGATGAAGGGGCTTTCAAGCGGGTTATCAAGGTAATGCTGCCCGGCGCTCATGATGACCTCGGCCAGTACCTCGACACATTTTTCTTCTTCGTCGCGATTGATTTTAAGGCCGTTAAACAGCGCATCGGCCCGGTATTGTTCGATCAGATCAAGGGCGGTGCGGTAATAGGTGGCCTTTAGCGTTCTGAAGGTTTCATGGGAGAAAACCGTGCCCTGAGTTGCCAGTTTGCGGAACAGGGATTTGGCGATGTCGCTTGCCATGCGTGACAGGCCGTCATCCTTTTCGGCCGGATCAAATTCGCGGTGTTTGTGATCATAGATATCGGCGATATCGACCTGTGCCAGACGGTGGACCGTGTGGTTGCGATACATTTCCGAGAGCATTGAAATTTCAAGGCCCCAGTCGGATGCAACCCGAAGGCCATAAGCAACGTCGGTGCGGATGGCCATTTCGCCGGACAGCGAATAGCGGAAGCAATCAAGGTAATTGAGGAATTCGGTTTTGCCGACCACCTGTTTAAGTGCGCGGATCAGCGGGGTGACAAACAGGCGACATACCCGGCCCTTGAGCGTGCTGTTGGCAACGCGGGCGTAATAACCCTTGGCAAAGGCGAAATTAAACGCCGGGTTGGCAATCGGATACATCAGGCGGGCAGGCAGGTCGGGCTTATAGGTTGCGATGTCGCAATCATGAATGCCGATCACCGAGCTTCGCCCCGATGCCAGCGTATAGCCAAGGCAATACCAGACATTGCGGCCCTTGCCCGGTTCATAGCGGGCCAGATCATATTCGGCCAAGCGATCATGGACGCTGCGCAGGCGCGGGCCGTCATTCCACAGGATGCGGACATGCTGTGGCAGGTCCTTGAAAAATTCCCGGGCATAGGCGTATTGGGTGGCATCGGCCCGGTCCAGCCCGACGACGATCTGATCGATATAGGTGGCCTGTTTCAATCCTTCGAGGATCGTGGTCATGGCCGGGGTTTCAAGTTCGGAATAAAGGCAGGGCAGGATCAGGGTTTGCCGACGCTGGCGGGCGAAGGCGGTCATTTCATAAGCGAGTTCTTCGGGGTTGCGGTCAATGATCCGGTGAAGGGTCGTGATCGGCCCGCCCTGATGAAAATCAGCCATGAAGTACCTCGCTTTTGTTATTGGTATTGGTCAATTGATCTAGAAGGGATTGGATTGCCGCGTTCCAGCCCGCAGGGCCGGGTTCCGGGGCGATGATCAGTTTCTGATCCTTTATCAATGCGGTTGTTGTCGATGCGTGTTTTTGCGGTATCTGGATCGGGAAATCGGCCGCGGCCAGCATGGTTGCGTCATTGGCGGAATCCCCCAGGGCGATTGTGCGCGGCGTAACACCCGTTGAGGGAAGAACGCCGTTTTGGGCCAATAATTCCAGCATGCGCGCCATTGCAGCCCCCTTGTCGGTCGTCGGGCCGCAAAGGGTGTGGAAGCGCCCGCCCTTGACCAGTTTCAGGGCGAATGTTTCGGCAATGGTGCGGGCGGTTGCGATATCGGCATCATCGGGTTGCCAGATCAGCGGGTCGGAACAGAAACGATCCCCGGCGCGCGCGGCATCATCAATCGCAAGCCCGGTGGCATTGGCGATGATGGCGGGCGATACGGTGTGGAAACTTTGCACCGGGACCGCGACGGCAGCCCGGATCGCATCACGGGCGGCATCAATGGTTCTGGTTGCGGGGCCGGGTTGTTCGATCTGGTTGCCAAGGCAGATCACGCCGCCATTTTCGCCAATCAGGCCATCGAACAGATCGTGTTCGGAATTGATGTATGACAGTTCGGCCAGCGTTTTGGACGAAATCGCAATCAGCGGAATGCCGAGCTTTTTTATGCGCGCAATCGCCGGGGCCGCCGGGGCCCAGGAATAGGTGTCATGATCAAGCAGGGTGCCGTCAAGATCGGTGAAGATTACGTAGTGGCTGTGTTCTGTCATCGTCCCGTTTGGTCGGTTTCAGAAGGCTTTTGACGGGGCCGGTGCAGTGACCGGAAGTTACCTTAGCACACGGGTCCGGGCAGGGCGACCGCCGAAAGATTAAATTTTATGCGCAGTGACAAATTGATGAATTTAAAAGCATTTCAATTGAACGCTATAAAAACTGTGATTTCTGTCGTTTAATATCGGGTACGGCGTATCAGCATAAATAAATGCCGGAAAACAATAAAATCGACTTATCGGGGTGAGGCGGCATGACATGCCTGCAACCATGCAGGAGCAGGGCGTGGGAAAAAGACGAACGGGTATTATAACGCCATTTATGGTGGTTTTTTGGGCGTTTTTTTTGCTGATCATATGGGGGATGTCAGCAGGGGTTTCGGGGGCAGCGGCGCAAGAAGCCAAAACGGATGCAGCGGCACAAGACAAGCCGGAGGTTTTGTTCGCCATTGGCGAATGGCCGCCGATGATTACGGAAAATACGCCCGGTTATGGCATCCATACAAAGCGCGTAACCGAAGCATTCGAAGCGATGGGGTATCGGGTGCGGTATATCTTTCTGCCGTGGCGCCGGGCGTATGAGCTGACCGCAAGGGGCGAATATGTTGCGACCTTTAGCTGGATCTGGACGCCGGAGCGTGCGGCAGAAATTCTTTATCCCGACCATCCGGTCGCACGGGCCTATCAAAAAGGGTTCTATAAAAAATCCCGTTTTCCCGACGGTCTGGATATCGACCGGATTAGCGATCTTGATCCGCTGGGGCTGCGCCCGGTCGGTGTGGCGAGCTATTGGTACGAGGTGGAGTTTCGCCGCCACGCGATCGAGGCGGATATTGTTTCAACATCGGAAGCTGCGTGGCGGTTTCTTGATGCCGACCGGGCGGATATCTTTTTCGAGGAGGAGCAGGTCGGCTGGCAGGATATGAAGCGCATTCTGGGTGAGTAGGCCGTGGCGAATTACGCCACCACAAAGCCGGTGCAATCGGACGATATGTTCATCCTGTTTTCCCGAAATCATCCGATGGGCAGGACTTTGCGTGATGCTTTCGACCGGTTTCTCGACACGCCGAACGGGCAGTCGATATGCCGCAACTGGGGTGTTTGCAAAAAGCCTGACTAAAATCAGTCCGTGCCGAATTGAGGCTTTCAAAACCGCTGCGATATGTTGACATAACCCTGAAGGTATAGATGTTCGATTTGTCCTATCCTTTTTCCGGTTTGTCCATTCTTCCGGTGTGAAATCAGGCGTATTCTTTCCTTGCTGGAACGGTTCCTGTTCCAGAAAACCAACAAGAACAGTCGAGTGAGGATTACGTCATGCATGTCCCTGTCGCCATTATCGGCTGCGGTCCTTCGGGGTTGCTGCTTTCGCATTTGCTGCATGTGCAGGGAATTGACAGTGTGATCCTTGAACGCAAGGACCGTGCCTATGTCGAGGGGCGCATCCGGGCCGGTGTTCTTGAAATGGGGACGGTCGGCCTGATGGAGCGCGTGGGCGTTGATGCCCGCATGAAGCGCGAGGGCATCATTCATGGTGGTATCTATATCAGTGTCAATGGCAAGCGCCAGCATGTGAATATCGAAGAACTGACCGGCGGTTCGACCGTGATGATTTACGGCCAGACCGAGGTGACCAAGGATCTGATCGCTGCCCGCCTTGATCATGGCGGCGAGATCGTGTTCGAGGCGGACGATGTCAGCCTGCATGATATCGAGACCGACAAACCGCGTGTTCGATATGTCAAGGATGGCAATCCGGTTGAACTGACATGCGATTATATCGCGGCCTGTGATGGCTTCCACGGGGTCGGGCGGCAGACGATGCCGTCATCGAAACTCAGGACTTATGAAAAGGTTTATCCGTTTGGCTGGCTGGGTGTTCTGGCGAAAGCCAAGCCGGTGGCAGACGAGCTTATTTATGCCAGCCATGACCGGGGATTTGCGCTTTGTTCGATGCGGTCCGAAACCGTTGTGCGCCATTACGTGCAGGTGCCGAGCAGCGAGAAGATTGAAGACTGGTCCGATGACCGGTTCTGGAACGAGCTTCGGGTCCGCCTTGGCGAGGCGGACGGGGAACTGGTCAATGAGGGCGAGGTGTTTGAAAAAAGCATCGCACCGCTTCGAAGCTTTGTTGCCGAGCCGTTGAGCCACGGGCGGCTGTTCCTGGCGGGGGATGCGGGCCATATCGTGCCGCCGACCGGGGCCAAGGGGCTTAACCTTGCGGCGAGTGACGTGCATTACCTGTCCGAGGCCTTGATCGGCAAATTCAAGCAGAACCGTGATGATTTGCTTGAAGCCTATTCCGATACGGCGTTGGCGCGCGTGTGGAAGGCGGAGCGGTTTAGCTGGTGGATGACATCGATGCTGCACACATTCGATGATCATCATGATTTTGACGGCCGCATCCGCCGCGCCGAACTGGAATATATC
>CAMPHD010000081.1 GCA_946885765.1 uncultured Thalassospira sp. | reverse complement strand
CCCGGGCGCAGGCGAACCACACTGCTTCTCGGCTCGAGCATCGTGCTGGCGGTGACGATGGCGGGGACCGGGCTCATCCAATCCTTCTGGATCACGGTGCCCATCTTTCTCGCCGGGGCGGTTGCCGCGGGCTTCCTGTTCAAATCCGAGGCGCTTACCTATCAACAGGGCCTGATGTATCTTGGCATTGCCGTGATTATCTGTTCCTTTGCAGCCCTTGCGGTTCGGTTCTCGAAAAAGACCGTGGCCG
Organism: uncultured Thalassospira sp.; assembly: GCA_946885765.1. The sequence continues at coordinate 10,216 of CAMPHD010000081.1, read as the reverse complement.
AGGAAAAGGAACGTTTCGAAAAAGCCATGCAGGAACGCGATGCGCTGCCATCCGGTGCGCAGGCGGTTCCGGCAGAATAACATACGATCTTTCCGGGATGCGGCATGTGCCGCACCCCGGTTTCCACCGGGCCATCAAGGACCGGGTGAAAAAGAACAGACAGGAGAGAGACCTTGATCGTCAGGGAAAAGGTTCTAAATGAAGCTTGAAGACTTCAGCATTCTGGTGATCGACGAAAACCCGGACCGTGCCGCGATTGTCGAGCGCGGCCTTGTCGAAAGTGGCTATACCCGTGTCAGCCGCATCGGCACGTCATACAATCTGGTTGAACGCATTCAGGCGTTGGCCCCCGACATCATCATCATTGATCTTGAAAACCCGGACCGCGATACGCTTGAACAGATGTTTCAGGTATCGCGTGTTATTGCGCGCCCGATTGCGATGTTTGTCGATCAGAGCGACAGCAACACGATCCGCGAGGCGGTCGAGGCCGGGGTCAGTGCCTATGTCGTTGATGGCTTGCGCCAGGATCGTATTCGGCCCATCGTCGAAATGGCCATTTCGCGTTTCAACGCGTTTGACCAGTTGCGCCGGGAACGGGACGAGGCCAAGGCCAAGCTTAATGATCGGAAATTGATTGATCGGGCAAAAGGACTTCTGATGCAGGAAAAGGGGCTGAGCGAGGATGAGGCCTATAACCTGCTGCGCAAAAACGCCATGAAACAGAACCGCAAAATTTCTGAAATCGCGCAAAGCGTGATCACGGCCTTTCAGTTGGAGTTCTAACGCATGTCCCTTAAACAGGTTCGACTTGGCTTTGTGCCGCTTGTGGATTGTGCCCTGCCTGTCGTGGCGCGCGCCAAGGGCTTTGCCGAGGAAGAAAATATCGACCTGACCCTGATCCGCGAAATGTCCTGGGCGGCGATCCGCGACAAGCTGTCTTATGGGGTTTATGACGCGGCGCATCTTTTGGCGGGTATTCCGCTGGCAGCACGCCTTGGGCTTGGCGGGATGCCGTCGCAACGCATTGCAGTGCCGATGGCGCTGGGGCGGGGCGGGAATGCGATTACGGTTTCAACCCGGCTTTATCAGCGGATGCTTGAAGCAGATCCGGCGGCGATGCATGGGCCACGCGGGCTTTCGGCACGGGCGCTGAAAAAGGTGATCGACGAGGACCGTGCGGCTGGTCGTCCGATCATGTCCTTTGCGACCGTGTTTCCGTATTCTAGCCATAATTACGAACTGCGTTACTGGATGGCGGCGGGCGGTATTGACCCGGACAAGGACGTCAATATCGGCGTGATTGCGCCACCACGGATGTTTGACAGTCTGCGCAATGGTTGGGTCGATGGGTATTGCGTTGGCGAACCCTGGAACCAGCGGGCGGTATTCCACGGTGACGGGGTGATTGTTGCGCTTAAGGAAGACATTTGGGCGCGCAGCCCGGAAAAGGTTCTTGGTGTGCGCGAAGACTGGGTGCAGTCCAATCCCGATACGGTGGATGCGCTGGTGCGTGCGCTAGTCCGGTCGGCGGAATGGGCCGATCAGCCGGAAAACCGCGCAGAACTGGCGCAATTGCTGTCTGGTGAAAACCATGTCGGCGCATCGTTTGATATTCTGCGGGCATCGTTGCTTGGCCGACCGGTTCTGAAACCCGGGGATAACCCGATTGAGGCACCTGATCGCCATGTGTTTTATCGCTATACCGCAACGTTCCCGTGGCTGTCGCAGGGGGCGTGGGTTGGCACACAGATGCAGCGCTGGGGGCAGGTGGATGCTAGCGTCGATTTCAATACGCTTATTTCCGACATTTACCGTCCCGACCTTTATCGCCGTGCGGTCAAGGGGCTTGATGTTGCGCTTCCGCAGGATGACTGGCGGGTTGAGGGTGTCAATGATGCCGTCGACCGGGCGTTTGTCGGCCCGGATGCGTTTCTGGATAACAGCATATTCGACATGCGCAGCTTTGCCGGTGTCGTGGAATAGCCCGACATCGGCTGTCGGCTTTTGAATGCGAACCTATTGTGCCGTCGCACCGATCGGGATCAGGTGATAATATTGTCCTTCGAGGATGGCATTGTCGACTTCCTGCAAGCCGTTCTGCCGGATGACGGCCTGGACTTCCTTGACATATTCTTCCCCGCGTTCGGAATAGCGGATCAGGGCTGCGGCCAGTTCCATGCCGGTTGATTGTTCGCCTGCTGCGATATCGCTTGCGCGCATGTCACGCAGATCGGCATAGGCATTATGGGTGTTGAGGTTTAGCAGATAGGCGCGCACCGATCCGAACGGGGTTCGGAAGGATGCGATTTTATAATCGCCCAGATGTGTACGTTGCTGTTCGGGGGTGATGCCCTCGCCATCATAGGTCCATTGGCCAAACAGGGCGTTGCCAAGGGCGGCAAAGCGCGATGTGGCCCAGCCGCTTTCGATTGCCATCTGCGCCAGTACAAGTGACGGCGGCACCGGATTGATCCGTTTGCGCAGTTCGGCGATGGTTGTGCTTTCACCCGGCGCGCCATCGACCCTGTATTGGGTGGCGAGCTCCGTAATTACGGTATTGTCACCATCGGCAATGGCCTTTTCCAGTGCGGCGCGCTGAAATTCGATTTCCTCGTTCGCCAGCAGGGCAAGCGGCCCCAATGTGCGGAAGAAAATCCGCTTTTTGGTGGCAACGGTGACCTGATCGCTGATTTCACTGCGCCATCTTTCAGGGATGGTTTGCAGGAACAGACGCGGGACTTCGCGTTTGCCTTCCTGCCAGCTTTGCTGGGTGTAATCGAGGCTTTCGTATAGCTCTTCAAGCTGCTCGTAACCGTCAAGCTCGATCCGATTGATCTGGTCCGGGTCGGGCATCGGCAAGGTGATATCGGCGCGTGCAATTTGTGCCGCGCCGATCAGAAAGATGCTTGTTATCAGGTGTTTCAGACTGTTTTGCAGGCAAACGGAAAAGGACGGCATGGCATAACCTCCCGCTATGCGCGATCATGGATGCGCGCGTTGCTTGTGTTTACTTGTTCCCTGCGCGTGATTATACCTTGCGGAAGCTTTGCAGACTATTGCGTTGTTTGCCGGTTACATCGAAGTTGCCGGGGGCAAGCCATGCTTCGAACGCGGCCCTGACCCTTGGCCATTCAAGATCGGTAATCGAAAACCACGCCGTATCGCGGTTACGCCCCTTGTAAACCATGTGGTTGCGGAAGGTGCCTTCGTAGGTGAAGCCGTATCGCAGGGCAGCGGCGCGTGACGGGGCGTTCTGATCGTCGCATTTCCACTCGTACCGGCGGTATCCAAGTTCGTCAAAGGCACGTTTCATCATCAGATACATCGCCTCTGTCCCGCCGATGGTTTGCGACAGGGCTGGCGAATAGTTGATATTGCCGATTTCAATGCCGCCAAATTTGGTGTCGATCCGCATGAAGGCGGCGACACCAACGGCAGTGCCGGATGCCTTGTCGATGATGGTGTGCAGCATCGGGTCGCTGGTGGCGGCCATGCTTTCAAGCCACGCACGATAAGCGTCAAAATCGGTGAACGCGTCGGTGAAAAGATAGGTAAAGCGTGATCCGTCCATGGCTTCGCGGTTGGCGTCAAATAGCTGTCTGGCGTCGCGTTTGACATTGACCGGGCTGACAATGACATGGCGGCCGACCATATCGCTGTGTTGCGGCATCGGGCATTCTTTCCAGTTTTCAACCGGGCGGCCGACCGGCTGGCCAAATTCGTTTTTATATTCGGATGGCATCTGATGACCTTTGTTGCGAGGCGAGGGAGAATGCAGTTTGGGGTATTATTGGTGCGTCATAAAGAGCCGTTTTGGCAAAATGAAGGGAGCCAATTTTGCGTGGCTTAAGGGATGAACCAAAACTGGTCCGGTTTGGCAAAGGGAAGGGTGGTTTGACGCCGGGTCACGAGGAGTCTTTGGGGCGTGTGACGAAAGCGTTGTGATGCGTTCGTCTTTGGGGTGCAGGGTGTGTTGGATTACCCGTGACATGGGGCGAAATACCGCGCTGCGAAATTATAATTTTGAAACAAACCTTTAATGCGTCCGGGCTGTCGGGTGGATTATGCGGCGACACGGCATTTAAGCCGAATTGAATTCAGTTGAATTCAATTCGTTGACAATTTGTCGAATAAATGATGAGGTTTGTATACAAAATAAAAAAACCATGAATTCGGTATCAGGGTTGTTGGCAATCGTCGTTAAGAGGGATCGCGTTACAACTTTCCGTTACGCATCGTCAGAAGGCCACGGCCCCCACCGTGCCGGACGAGAAGCCCGATCTGGCGCCAATCACGTCTTGCAGCACTGACACCGGTTTGAACGGTGCGCGCCACCCGCGCATCCGCCTTACATTTGCCGAGGATGTTTGTGTGACTGATTCTGTTTCTGTTCCGATCCTGTCCGTCGAAGATTTGTCCGTTGAGTTCGGCGACAGCCGGGTCATCGAAAATCTGAGTTTTGCCGTGAAGCCCGGAAGGACATTGGCAATTGTCGGAGAGTCCGGATCGGGCAAGTCGGTGACATCGATGTCGATCATGCGTCTGGCCGATATGATGGGCGCATCCTATGCATCGGGGCGTATCCGGTTTACGTCAAAAGATCGCGATGAAGATTTGCTGGCACTTTCGCAAAAACAGATGCGCCGCATTCGCGGCAAAGACATCGCGATGATTTTTCAGGAACCGATGACGTCGCTGAACCCGGTTTTCACCATCGGTGATCAGATTGCGGAATCCCTGATGCTGCATGAAGGCATGTCCAAGCCCGATGCGCTTGTTGAAAGCAAACGGCTGCTTGATATGGTGCGACTGCCCGATGCACAGGAACTTCTGGGGCGGTATCCCCATCAGCTTTCGGGCGGGATGCGCCAGCGCGTCATGATCGCCATGGCGCTTGCCTGCCGGCCCAAGGTTCTGATTGCGGATGAACCGACAACGGCCCTTGACGTGACCATTCAGGCGCAAATTTTGACCATTATCCGCGACCTGCAACAGGAACTTGGCATGGCGGTGATTTTCATCACCCATGACATGGGGGTTGTTGCCGAGGTTGCCGATGATGTTGTCGTCATGTGGAAGGGCAAAAAGGTCGAAGAAGGCACGGTAGCCGATATTTTTGCCAATCCGGCCCATCCCTATACCCAGACCCTGTTGTCCGCGGTGCCCAAACTGGGCAGCATGACGGGCGAAGCATTCCCCAAACGGTTCCCGGTGACGATGATGGATGGCGATACGCCGCGTCTGGTCGGGACGGAGCATATCCAGAATACCGCACGTTACGACGAGGCCCCGTTATTGTCGGTACGTGATCTGGTGACGCGCTTTGACATCAAAAAGGGCCTGTTTGGCGGGGTGTCCCACCGGGTGCATGCGGTCGAGAATGTCAGTTTTGATATTTATCGTGGCGAGACGCTTGCCCTTGTCGGAGAGTCCGGATCGGGCAAATCGACCATCGGCCGCACGATCCAGCAATTGCAGAAGGCAACGGCGGGCAATATCAGTTTCGAAGGCCGCGCATTTAGTGCAATGGGTAAAGGCGAACAGCAGCGCCTGCGTCAGGAAATCCAGTATATCTTTCAGGATCCGTTTGCGTCCCTTGATCCGCGCAAGAAAATCGGATTTTCGATTGCCGAGCCGATCCGCACACATCGCCTGATTGAGGGCGAAAAGCAGATTTCAGTGCGGGTTGACCAGTTGATGGAACGGGTCGGCCTGACATCGGCACATGCCAATCGTTACCCGCATGAATTTTCCGGCGGTCAGCGCCAGCGTATCTGTATTGCGCGTGCGTTGGCATCCAATCCCAAACTGATCATCGCCGATGAAGCGCTTTCGGCGCTTGATGTGTCGATCCAGGCGCAGATCATCAATCTGTTCATGGAGCTTCAGGAAGAACACGGGCTGGCGTATCTGTTCATCAGTCATGACATGGCGGTGGTCGAAAAAATGAGCCACCGGGTCGCCGTGCTTGACCTTGGCCTGGTTGCCGAACTCGGGTCGCGCCGGCAGGTTCTTGAAACGCCGACACATCCTTATACCCAGCGACTTCTGAGTGCCGTGCCGGTTGCCGATCCCACAATCGTGCGGAACCATATTCTGATGGATGGCGAAATCCCCAGCCCGATCCGTCGGGTCGGTGATGAGCCTGCCATTCTTGCCCATCGTGAAATTGCGCCCGGTCACTTTGTGGCCGACGCACGTTAAGCGACCCTTTGGGTTGCAAGCCTTGTCTCCCCTCGCGCCAAGCCACCAACAACGGAGAAAAAATAACATGACGAAAAAACAGGGAATGCGCAGTGCGCTGATGGCTCTTGCCTTTGCGGGCGGCCTGATGGCAACTGCGCCGGCATATGCCGAAGGCACCTTGACCATTTCATCGCCACAGGACCCCGGTAGCTGGGACCCGGTCGATACGTTTCTGGTCAACTGGTCGTCGGTTGCGACCAACATTTATGACGGTCTGACCTATCGCGGGCCGGATGCCAAACTGGTTCCGGGGCTTGCGTCGTCCTGGGAAGAATTTGATGGCGGTACGCGCATCCGTTTCCATTTGCGTGAAGGCGTGACCTTCCAGAATGGCGAACCGTTCAATGCCGAAGCGGTCAAATTCACCTTTGATCGCCTGATGGGTGATGAAGGCAAAAAAGGGCCGCAGCGGTCAAACTATGCCGCGATCAAATCGGTCGAAGTCATCGACGAAAACACCGTCGATATGCATCTGACCCAGCCGGATCCGGTGCTTCTGACCAAGCTTGCCGGTTATGGTGCGATGATTGTTCCGCCGAAATATATCGCGGAAAAAGGCGAAGATTACTTCAACGCCCATCCGATCGGCACCGGTCCGTTCAAAATGGTTTCCTATGAGCCGAAAGTTGGTCTGACGCTTGAAGCCTATGCCGATCATTGGGGCGGTGCGCCGAAACTTTCGACCATCAAGTATCGTTTCATCAGTGAACCGTCGACCGCGGTTGCGGAACTTCAGGCCGGGAACGTTGACCTTGTCATCCCGCCGACCATTCCAATTGGCATGATCCCGACCATTCAGGAAGCCGAAAATATCGATATCGTCACCACCGTAAGCCCGACGGTTTATGCGCTTCGCTTTAACACCGGCAATGGCATCACGGCGGATGAAAAAGTCCGTAAGGCGATGATTTACGGTGTGGATCGTCAGGCGATCATTGACTCGATCCTTGGTGGTCAGGCAGCCCCGATTGCAAGTTTCCAGGGTGAATTGTCGTTTGGCAATGACCCGTCGATGAAACCGTTGCCGTATGATCCGGCCAAGGCACAGGCGCTTCTGAAAGAAGCCGGTGTTGCACCGGGCACGAAAATCCAGATCGACATTCGCGGCAATGACGCAACCTTTAACGAAGTTGCCCAGGCCGTTGCCAGCTACCTTCAGGTGATTGGCCTGAATGCGACGATCAAGCCGTATGAAACCAACGTTCTGCTTAATGACATCATTCCGGCGGGTAAAACCGGTGCGATGTTCCAGCAGTCTTGGGGCGGCTGGACGCTTGATTATGATAACACCGCTTACTTCATGTATCACACGGGCGAAAAGTGGAACCCGTATGATAGCGATCCGGAACTCGACAAGCTGCTGGAATCCCAGCGTGCGATTACCGATCGTGCCAAACGTGAAGAAATCCTCCAGTCGATTGCGCATTACACCGCTGATCGTGCGCTGGAAATGCCGCTTTATAACCTTAATGCGATCTTTGGGGTTTCCAAGCGCGTCAAGAATTTCACCCCGGTTCCCGACAGCCGTCTGCGCCTGACGGAAGTGACTGTCGACTGATGTGAAACGAAAGCCGCCCGGACAGATGCCGGGCGGCTTTCATGCCTATTTCTTTAAAGGACAAGTGTTTTGGCTGGTTTTCTGATCAAACGCCTTTTGCAGGCGATTTTCGTGGTCGTCGCGGTGACATTGATTGTCTCCTTTGCCATCCGTTTGACGGGTGACCCGGCGCTGATGCTAAGCCAGGGGGCAGGCAGCATCACCGAGGAAGACCTTGCACGTATTCGTGAATCTCTTGGTTTGAACCAGCCATTTTTTGTTCAGTATGCCGATTTCATGCTGGGGCTTTTCAGCCTTGATTTCGGTCGGTCCTTCCTTGGAGGAACGCAGGTTTCCACCCTGATTGGCAATGCGTTGCCAGCGACCCTGATGCTGGCGTTTGCATCGATGTTTGTATCCATCGTGATTTCGATCCCGTTGGGGATCAAGGCGGCTATTTCGCGTGGCAAATGGCCCGATCAGGTCATTCGCATCCTATCGCTGGTTGGCCTGTCATTCCCGAATTTCTGGCTGGCGATCATGCTGGTGCTGTTGCTGTCGATTACTTTCCGGCTTCTGCCGCCAAGTGGCATGACGGGTATTGAAAACTTCATCATGCCGGCGATCACCATGGGGGTGATCCTGACCGCAACCAATGTGCGGCTTGTGCGGACCTCGATGCTGGAAACCCTTCAGTCGCAATACATCATGGTCGCGCGTGCCAAGGGGCTTAGCGAGAAGGTCGTTCTTTATAAACACGCGCTTCGCAACTGTGCGATCCCGCTTGTGACCTATTTCGGTTTGCAGTTTGGCAACCTTCTGGGCGGGATTGTCGTCGTTGAGCTGGTGTTTAACTGGCCGGGAATGGGCACGCTGGCATTCGAGGCGGTTGGTGCACGTGATTATCCGGTTTTACAGGCCGTGATTACGGTTCTGTCGATCATGATTGTCGGGGTGAACCTGCTTGTCGACATTGCCTATGGCCTGATTGATCCACGTATCCGGACGGAGTAACCCCATGGCGACCACTGCAACCAAGGCGCGGTTTGCGCGCTTTAAAAATCTTGAATTCGTTCTGGGTGCTGTTCTGACCGGTGGCATCTGTTTTCTGGTCGTGTTTTCCGATCTGCTGTTTCCCGGCGGGGCGGACAAGATTGATCTTTCGGCCCGCCTGATCGCGCCGTTTACCAATGCCGATCATATTTTTGGCACCGATCCGCTGGGGCGTGATGTGTTGGCACGTGTGGTCTCGGGGGGTAAAATATCGCTTCAGGTTGGGTTGCTTTCCGTTGCCGGGGCGGTTGTCATTGGCGTGATCATGGGCCTGATATCGGGATATTATCGCGGTTTCTGGGACATGATCGTGATGCGCTTTGCCGATGTGCAGCTTGCATTGCCGTTCATTTTGCTGGCGATCACCTTTATCGCGATTATCGGCGGTGGGCTGACCAACATGATCATTCTGCTGATCATTGCGCAATGGGTGCAATATGCCCGTCTGGTGCGGGGATCGGTTCTGTCACTACGGGATCGGGAATTCATCCAGTCGGCCAAGGCGATTGGCGTGCGCGATATTCATATCCTGTTCCGTCATCTTCTGCCCAACCTGATCGGGCCGGTTATCGTTCTGATGACGCTTAATGTTGCGACCAACATTCTGCTTGAAAGCAGCCTGACCTTCCTTGGGCTGGGGGTTGATCCCCTGATCCCAAGCTGGGGCGGGATGCTGGCGGATGGGCGGACCTATTTGCAGAATGCCTGGTGGGTATCGGTTTTCCCCGGGCTTGCCATTCTTCTGACCGTGCTTGGCCTGAACCTTCTGGGCGACTGGCTGCGCGATAGCCTTGACCCCACAGGCAGGACGTCCAAATGACACAGATTTTCGCCACCACCTTTGCGCCGACCCTTCCAAACCTGATTGATGAAATCGTCAAGTCCGCCCGCCCCGGGCAGCTTATCGAGGCATGGCTGTTTAACGATTCCCAAACCCGTGCTGCGGCCGAGGCAAAGTTGGCCCAGCAGGGGATCAAGGCGCGCATTCGCAGTGCCTATAAGCCGCTTTTGCATTTCTTTCTTGAAGATATTGATCTGGCAAAATCAGGCATTGCCGATATCACGGTGCGTTATCCGCGTCATGAAAATGCGGCGGATAATCGTTTCCTGCTTGAAACCTATCCCTTGGCGGCCCTGGTTGCGCCAGCCTTGATAACGTTCGAGGCGGCGGATATTACGGATCGTTGTGATTGCACCTATGATGTGATCCTGCGCGGATCAGACGGGGTTGAAACCCGTCATGAAGTCTTTGCGTCAAACCGTGTGCATCAGGATGTGGTTGATGAAACCCATCTGTCGCCGACCGGCTGGGTGCGGATTATCGATGCCGATGGTCAGATTGTCCGCGATGAACGGATTGAAACCGAATATGAGGCG
>CAMPHD010000080.1 GCA_946885765.1 uncultured Thalassospira sp. | reverse complement strand
GTACGGGGTGTGGCTGATTTTGGCGCGGGCGATGTGATCGAAAACGCGCTGGAAGAAGTCCGTGGCAAAGTCGTCGTTCTGCCGTTTACCAAGGAAGTCGTGCCCGATGTGGTGCTTTCGGAACGCAAGCTGGTGGTAAATCCGCCCGAGGGGCTTTTGCAGGAAGAAGAAGGACCGGGAAATCGTACCCGTCGTCCGGGCAGCTCCCGCAAGGACTCTCAGGCCGACCGCGATTCTGATGCCGTCACTGCCGATGCAGTAGGCGCAGAAACTGCGACCGGCAGCGGAAAGGAGGCCTGATCGATGTCTGTGTGGCAGGCCAAGGTTGCAACCCTGTTCCCGGAAATGTTCCCGGGCGCGCTCGGCCAGTCTCTGGCCGGACGGGCACTGGAAAACGGGATCTGGTCGCTGGATGTCAAAGACATCCGTGATCATGCAACCGACCGTCACCGCACTGTTGACGACAATCCTTTCGGGGGTGGGGCCGGTATGGTCATGCGCCCGGATATTGTCGACGCCACCCTGCGTGAATTGCGTGCGGAAGCTCCGCAATTGCCGCTGATTTATCTCAGCCCGCGCGGGAAAATGCTGAACCAGAAACGCTGCCGCGAATTGGCAGCAGGACCGGGTGCCATCCTGTTGTGCGGTCGTTACGAAGGTATCGACCAGCGCGTACTTGATGAACATCAGGTCGAAGAGGTCAGCATTGGCGACTACATCCTCATGGGCGGCGAACTGCCGGCCATGGTCCTGATTGAATCGTGCATTCGCCTTATCGAAGGTGTGGTCAACAAGACCGAATCCGTCGACGAGGAAAGCTTTGAAACCGGGTTGCTTGAATATCCGCATTACACGCGCCCGGCCAATTGGAACGGGCGTGACGTGCCGGAGATTTTGCTTTCCGGACATCATGCCAAGGTACAAGCCTGGCGGCATGCTCAGGCAGAAGAAATTACCCGTGCTCGGCGTCCTGACCTTTGGGATCAGTATGTCGCACGCGGGCACATCAAAGAGGGTTAAACCATGACCAACGCAATCATCCAGCAGATCGAAAAAGATCAGCTCGATAAAATCGCTGCAAAACGCGAAGTTCCGGAATTCGACGCAGGCGACACCGTCCGTGTTCACCTGAAAGTCGTTGAAGGCACCCGCGAGCGTATCCAGCAGTTCGAAGGCGTCTGCATCGCCAAGAAAAACCGCGGCCTGAACTCGTCCTTCACCCTGCGTAAAATCGCATCGGGCGAAGGTGTCGAGCGTATCTTCCAGAACTACTCCCCGGCGATCGACAAAATCGAAGTCGTCCGTCGCGGTGACGTTCGTCGCGCAAAACTTTACTACCTGCGTGGCCGTACCGGTAAATCGGCACGTATCGCCGAACAGACGACCGGTCACAAAGGCAAACTGACGGCTGCAGAACGCAAGAAATAATCTGCGTTCCGTATCGTCGGTACATATCAGACGGGCTCACCTTCGGGTGGGCCCGTTTTGTTTTGGCCCGGTTTCTTTTGCCGTTACGCTCCGGGGCGACAAACAAGACAAAAATACACTTTATACGTGCATTATATCGAATCGCCGATTCTTCAGGCCAGATGATGTAACACGCGGAAACCTTGCCATTTACGCATAACTTTATTTTATATCAGCTATCCCTGCTTTGACGGTCTCCCATGGGAATCTGATTGTTTCAGCTACTACAGGATGCTCAATTTTCCCTGAATCTACTTTGGGATGTAATTGCGTAAAAAAACACGCGCCCGGTTGCTTGCGATTTGGAAGCTTGAGTGTATAAAGACACTCCCGCGGCAAAAACGATCAAGTCCGTGCGGTTCTGGATAATAAAATTTCGCATATCGGGACAAACCCGGATGCCCGGAGGAACAGGCGACGCAGTGCGCCCCATGACATCGCAATCCAAGGATTGCTGTCGTAAAAATATCCCCGGTTTAGTGTCCTTTGCCTGCACAAATGTCTGGTCGTCGCTGCATACAAGATCGATTTTAAGAGGAGGTCGAGATGGGTGCGCCTAAAACCCTTTTTGACAAGATTTGGGAAAGTCACGTGGTCGACACGCAGGATGATGGTACCTGCCTGATTTATATTGACCGCCATCTCGTTCACGAAGTGACCAGCCCGCAGGCCTTCGAAGGCCTTCGAAATTCTGGCCGCAAAGTGCGCCACCCGGAACTGACCCTTGCCGTTCCGGACCACAACGTCCCGACCACTGACCGGTCACAGGGGATCAAGGAAGAAGACAGCCGCATCCAGGTTGAAACCCTTGACCAGAATGCCAGGGATACCGGCATTCACTATTTCCCGATGAACGACCTGCGTCAGGGCATTGTCCACATTGTCGGCCCCGAAGAAGGTTTTACCCTGCCGGGTGTGACAATGGTTTGTGGTGACTCGCACACCTCGACCCACGGTGCGTTCGGCGCACTCGCATTTGGCATCGGCACCTCCGAAGTTGAACATGTTCTGGCCACCCAGACCCTTGTTCAGAAACCGGCAAAAAACATGCTGGTCAAGGTTGAAGGCGACCTGCACCCGGGCGTTACCGCCAAGGACATCACCCTTGCCATCATCGGTCGTATCGGCACGGCTGGCGGTACCGGGTATGTCATCGAATATGCCGGTTCGGCCATCCGTTCGCTGTCCGTTGAAGGCCGCATGACGGTTTGCAACATGTCGATCGAAGGCGGTGCGCGCGCAGGCCTGATCGCACCGGATGAAAAAACCTTTGAATATATCAAGGGCCGTCCGATGGCACCCAAAGGTGCGGCATATGAACAGGCTGTCGAATACTGGAAAACCCTTCCGTCCGACGAAGGCGCACATTACGACAAGATCGTCGAACTTGATGCTGCCGATATCGTCCCGCAGGTTACCTGGGGGACGAGCCCCGAGGATGTCGTGCCGGTTAATGGCAAAGTACCGGCACCGTCTGACGTCAAAGACCCCGGCAAACAGAAAGCCATCGCCCGTTCGCTCGAATATATGGGTCTGACCGCAGGCACCAATATCGAAGACATCAAGATCGACCGCGTCTTTATCGGTTCCTGCACCAATGGTCGTATTGAAGACCTTCGTGCGGCTGCCGTTATTGCCAAGGGCCGCAAGGTTGCCGGCCACGTCAATGCCATGGTCGTTCCGGGTTCCGGTCTGGTCAAGGAACAGGCCGAGGCCGAAGGCCTGCACGAGATTTTCCTTGAGGCCGGTTTTGAATGGCGTGAACCGGGCTGCTCGATGTGCCTGGCGATGAACCCGGACCGATTGGAGCCGGGCGAGCGTTGCGCATCGACCTCGAACCGTAACTTCGAAGGCCGTCAGGGCCGTGGTGGCCGTACCCACCTGCTCAGCCCGGCGATGGCCGTTGCCGCAGCAGTGACCGGTCATCTGACTGACGTCCGCAAACTCGGTTAAGGCAGTACCATGGCAGAACGAGCATTCATCAGTTTCCGTGACGGCGCAGCGCGCTGCGGTCGGGCCCCGATCCTTGAACAGCTGTTGCCGCAGCTGACCGGGATCAACCTGCCCGAATTCGTTGCGAAGGATATCGACGCAACCGAGGAACTGATCGAGGCACTCGGTCTTGCCTGGGAAGCAGGAAGCAAGGGATAAGATTAATGGATAAGTTCACGACCCTCACCGGTGTGGCAGCACCGCTGCCGATGATCAATGTCGATACCGACATGATCATCCCGAAACAATTCCTGAAAACCATCAAACGTTCGGGCCTTGGCAAGAACCTGTTTGATGAAATGCGTTATGACGACAAGGGCAACGAAATCCCCGATTTCGTCCTGAACAAACCGGCCTATCGCAATGCCAAGATCATCGTATCGGGTGATAACTTTGGCTGTGGTTCGTCGCGCGAACATGCGCCTTGGTCGCTGCTTGATTTCGGTATTCGCTGCGTTATCGCGCCAAGCTTTGCCGACATTTTCTATAACAACTGCTTCAAGAACGGCATCCTGCCGATCCGCTTGCCGCAGGAAGATGTCGACAAGCTGATGGATGATGCCGAACGCGGCGAAAACGCCACCGTCACCATCGATCTTGAAAAGCAGGAAATTTATGGTCCGGATGGCGGCTGCGTCAAATTTGACGTCGAACCGTTCCGCAAACATTGCCTGTTGAACGGCCTTGATGACATCGGCCTGACCCTGCAAAAGGGCGGCGCAATCAATGACTTCGAAGCCAAGCGTGCTGCGTCGCAGCCCTGGCTGTCGCTGTAATTCAAAGTGGCGGCAGGCCAGGCCAGAACGGTTTGCCGCCCTTTTTGTCGATACGGGGTGAACGGCCCCGATAATATCTGGGAAGGATTGTTTGATGAGCACCACCAAAAAAGTTCTGATGCTGCCCGGCGACGGCATTGGCCCCGAAGTCATGCGTCAGGTTCAGCGCGTCATGGACTGGATGGCCAAGAAGCGTAATGTCAATTTCGAAATCACCGAAGGTCTGATCGGCGGGGCTTCGATTGACGCGCACAACAATCCGCTGACCGACGAAACGCTTGCCGATGCCATGGCCGCCGATGCGGTTCTGCTTGGTGCTGTTGGCGGTCCGAAATGGGATAATCTTCCGTTCGATATCAAGCCGGAACGCGGTCTTCTGAAGATCCGCAAGGAAATGGGCCTGTTTGCCAACCTGCGCCCGGCGCTTGTGTTTGATGCGCTTGTCGGGGCGTCGACGCTCAAAGAAGACATCGTCAAGGGTCTGGATATCATGATCCTGCGCGAATTGACCGGTGGCATCTATTTCGGTCAGCCGCGCGGCATCGAAGAACGCGACGGTGTGCGTTTTGGCTTCAACACGCTGGTTTATTCCGAACCGGAAGTCGAACGCATCGCCCGTGTCGCTTTTGACATGGCGATGAAACGCAACAAACGCCTGTGTTCGGTCGATAAGGCCAACGTTCTGGAATCGACCGTTCTGTGGCGCGAAGTTGTTGAACGTGTTGCCAAGGACTTCCCGGAAGTCGACGTCAGCCACATGTATGTCGATAACGCCGCCATGCAGCTGGTCCGTAACCCGAAACAGTTCGACGTGATGGTCACCACCAACATGTTTGGCGATATCCTTTCCGATTGTGCTGCCATGCTGACCGGGTCGCTTGGCATGCTGCCATCCGCATCGCTGGGTGCTGCCGATGCAAACGGCGCGCGCAAGGCGCTTTACGAGCCGGTACACGGTTCGGCCCCGGACATCGCCGGTCAGGATATCGCAAACCCGCTGGCAACCATTCTGTCATTTGCCATGATGCTGCGTTATTCGTTCGACATGGGCGATGATGCAACCATGATCGAAACCGCTGTTCAGAACGTTCTGAAAGGTGGGCTTCGTACTGCTGATATCATGCAGCCGGGCATGGCCAAGGTTTCGACCACCGTCATGGGCGAATCCCTGATCAACGAGCTCGATAAAATTTCCTGATCGGAAAAGCTTCAAACCAATTGCAAAAGGCCGGATCAATGATCCGGCCTTTTGTTATGACCGCCCCAGATGTTCAAGGAAAACGAGCTTGTCCGGGTTCCGGTGAATGAAGATATCGACCACCGCACCATCTTTTTGCGCCAATCCAACCGCGGTTACCAGACGGTCGCCTTCATGGAGCAGCATCCAGTAATCTTTTCCGTCAAACGCGATACTTTCAACCGCATTTTCGGCCTTCTTGCGCCAGACACCGACAAAGAAGCGCGCAACATTTTCCGCACCGTAAACCGGATTAACTGCGGCCGAGGCCTTGCCCCCACCATCTGAATGCATGATCACATCCGGTGCCAGTTGGCCAATGATGGCATGCAGGTCGCCGCCAATCAGCGCCTCGACAAATGCGGCAACCTGTCCTTTATCTGCCCTCGCACTATCGGGAACCGGGGTTGGATCGTGATCATGTTCGCGATTCACCTTGCGTCGTGCCCGAAACAGGATTTGTCGCGTATTATTTTCCGTCCGCTCGATCACCGGGGCAATATCTTCGTGTGACCAGTCAAAAACGTCATGCAGGACAAGAGCCACCCGTTCAACCGGTCCTAAACGTTCCAGCATCATGACATAGGCCTGCCCCAAACCATCACGTTCGATCAGATTGTTTTCCGCCTCAGCCTCAATCACTGGCGCCCATGGTTCGGGCAGCCATTGGCCGACATAATTTTCGCGCTGGCGGCGTGCCGATTTTAGAACATCAAGGCATATATTGCTGCATACCCGCACGAGCCAACCGGTAGCATCGCGGATGTCATCCTTTGCCGTTGCGCGCCAGCGCAGCCAGACATCCTGCACCGCATCCTCGGCATCGGCATGACTGCCCAGCATACGATAGGCAAGCGCATGCAACCGTCCGCGATGGGTTTCGAAAACCTGATCTGCCATGCGATCCCCGTCAAACACATGAAGCGATACGGGACATGCCCGTATCGCTGACTTGGTCGTCATCCTGCCCGATAGGCCTGACGAAGCAAAGAGCCTATCAGATCGGACGCTGTGATCAGGCAAACTCATGCTGTGCAATACCAAGACGGTTCCAGGCATTCATCGTTGAAATGATACAGGTCAGCTCTGAAATCGCGGCTTCTTCAAAATGATCGACAAGATTGCGGTAGCTTTGCGAAATGCGGTCCTGATCAACCGCTTCGGTCAGGCATTCCGCCCAATCAAGTGCTGCACGCTCCGCCTCGTCATATCCCTTGGCTGCACGCCAGACCGCCAGCATGGTCACCTTGATAACGTCCCCACCATGATCGGCATGGCTTTTGGAATGCATGCGCAGGCAATGGGAACAATTATTGATTTGCGACACGCGGCATTCGACCAGATCACGCAGAACGCGCGGGATCAGCGGATTTTCTTCGAGCTTGCCGGCAAGTCCCAGCATCCCTTCAAAAAGTTTCGGGCTGGATTTCGGAAAATTAAAACGGCTCATTGTACTTCTCCGTGATTGCAAACCGGGGGAAATCCCCCTCTGCAATCAGGACGAAACAGCTTTGCTCCGTGTTACACATCGGGGCAAAAAACTTTGCCCATCAGCTAGAAACTAGACGATCCGGGCCTTTTTAAGCGCCTCGACCACCTCGTCATGCATCACCCAATGCCAATCCTCGCTATTTTGCTGTTCACCATCGGCAAGGGTAAAGACCGCCGCCAGATAGTCGCTGACATCGGATTTGCAGGTCGGCAATTCGGCCGCTGCCGCAATCTTGCCGGCCAGTTTGCCGTATTTCTTGTTCCCGATCCGCGATCCGAAATGACCAATGGTATTGGCAAGCTGGTTACCGGTGATTTCGCGCCCCGGTGCCTTGGCATGGGCACGCAGCATATCGCGTTCGCAACTCGACATATCGATTGATTTAAGGGCCCGGACATAGTCGTCAACGCGGCCGATATGGGGTCCGGCACGGTGGGTGATCTGGGTGGAATATGCACGTGGAACCGGGTTATCCCGGTGTGTCATGTTCAGCATGTTGTTTCCTCCCGAAGGAACAACCGGGTATGAACATCGCGTGTCGTGCCGGTTGACCCACGACACGCATTATCAGGTTCGGACTCTGCGGCCCGTTTGAACATTGGGTATATATGGGTCGGGCCATCGCAAAACGACAGCCCGACCGACATGTTTTTACGTAAAACGATAGCCGGGTTTGGTGAAAACAAACTGCCCGACCCGCATGCCACCGCCGCCTTCGCGTTCGTCAAAGGCATTGATGCAGCCCGCCAGATAAAACTCCCACATCCGTTTAAACTCGGTGTCGTATTTTTCCGGGTCAAGCTGATCGGCAATATCGCGGAACCGGTCGCGCCATGCCATCAACGTTCGGGCATAGTTCAGTCCGGCATGGAAATGCGATGCTTCGACTTTAAGGTCGGCATTCTCGGCGGCTTCGATCACTTCGTGCACCGCCGGGATATATCCCCCCGGAAAGATATAGCGATCAATCCAGGGCGATGTGAATTCCGGGCGCGGCTTTATGATCGAGTGGATCACGGCCCGCCCGCCAACCTTCAGCAATTGGCCGACCTTCTCGAAATAGGTTTTGAATTGTGGCCGCCCGACATGTTCAAACATGCCAACCGAAACAACCCGGTCATATTTTTCGGCATTCGCATCGGCAAACAACCGATAATCCAGAAGATGATAATCAAGACCTTCGTGGAAATTATCAGGCAGTTCCGCCTTCCGCTCCAACGCCCAGTTATATTGCTCGGTCGAAAGCGTAATGCCATGCACCTCCGCCCCGGTCGTGCGCCGGATAAAGCGGCTAAGCCCGCCCCAGCCACAGCCAATATCAACCACCCGAAGATCGGGTTGATCAATCTTGAGCCGTTGGGTCGTCAGGGTCATTTTGCGGTTTTGCGCTTCTTCCAGCGTCTGGGCACCATCATCCCAGAAGGCGCAGGAATACTGCATTTCCGGATCAAGGAAACGGGTATAAAGATCATTGCCGATATCATAATGATGGCGAACGCGCCGTGACGCGGCCTTGACCGAGGTAAACTGTGCGATCTGGAATTTAAGCGCCTGCAGCTTTTCGATAAAAAGGCCAAATCCGTTTGCCGAATGGCCGCCTTCGAAATTAAGCCGCAAGACCCTGATCAGATCTTCCATCTCGCCGGAAACAACATCGAAACCGCCACGCATATAGGATTCGCCAAATCCCGGATCGGGGCTTAGCGCCATTTTCAGCGTATCGGTCCAGTTGGGTACCGTCATTGTTGCCCTGGGATCGCTGCCATCCCCCAGAACAATCTCGTGCCTATCGTCCGCCCGGAATACCAGTGTTCCACGCGCAACATGTTCCCGGAAAAAATCGAGAACCTTTTTCTGTGTCCAGTCCAGTGTCATCGGGTACGTCATCTGCCGTCCTTTTTAAGCCGGAAATGCCATCGCCCCACGTGAAACCCGTCACCGGGTTTCACATAAGCACCGGACCCTAAATCAGGATCGTTTGGTCAATCGTTCGAAAAGGAAGTACAAAACTGCGCAGTCAGAAGGCCGCGCGCCACGGACCGTGAAAACAGAAAACTCAAAGCCGGGGCCGAACGATTCTGATTTAGGGTTCGGTGCTCGAACCCCATGGATAATTCTGCCAGATTTTTTTGCAATCTCAAGAGGTAAAAGCCAATGATCTCCTTGCGCGGACCTCGATAAAACCTTACATCTCGCCCCATGCTGCACAGATGATTATCCATAGGCATATGCAAAATGCACACACCCCTACCAAAGAAGGGGGATATGTATAAGCATCGCCAGAATGACTGAAAGAGGCTCCTGATGGGCTATAAAATCGCCGTTGTCGGCGCGACCGGAAATGTCGGGCGCGAGATGCTCAACACCCTTGAAGAACGCGCATTCCCGGCTGACGAAGTTTTCGCACTCGCCTCCTCACGTTCGGTCGGCCGCGAACTGGATTACGGTGACAAGGAACTCAAGGTCTTGGATGCCGCAACCTTCGACTTTTCCAAGGTCGATATCGCGCTGTTCTCGGCTGGTGGCGCAACGGCCAAAACGCTTGCACCCAAGGCTGCTGCCGCAGGCTGCGTTGTCATCGACAATTCCAGCTACTGGCGCATGGAACCGGGCGTACCACTTGTCGTGCCAGAGGTAAATGGTGCCGCACTGGCCGGTTACGCCAAGAAAAACATCATCGCCAATCCGAACTGCTCGACCATTCAGATGGTCATGGCGCTTAAACCCCTGCATGACCTGCAACCGATCAAACGCGTTGTGGTTTCAACCTATCAGTCGGTTTCCGGTGCCGGTCGGTTGGCGATGGATGAGCTGTTCAACCAGACCAAGGGCATTTACGTCAACGATCTGCCGGTCAAGGAACAGTTCACCAAACAGATCGCCTTTAACGTCATCCCGCATATCGACGAATTCATGGATGATGGCGCGACCCGCGAAGAATGGAAAATGACCGCCGAAACCCGCAAAATCCTTGATCCGGATATCGCGGTTCATGCGACCTGCGTTCGCGTTCCGGTCTTTGTCGGCCATGCCGAAGCGGTGAATATCGAATTCGAACAGCCGGTCACGGTCGAAGAAGCGCGCAAGGCAATGAAGGATTTCCCCGGCGTTTCCGTGGTCGATTACCGCCAGGACGAGGGATATGTCACCCCCCAGGAAGTCCAGGGCGAGGACAATGTTTTCGTTTCGCGCGTGCGCAAGGACCCGACGGTTGAAAACGGGCTTTCGCTTTGGTGTGTTGGCGACAACCTGCGTAAAGGTGCCGCCCTTAACGCGGTTCAGATCGCCGAAATGCTGGTCGCGGAATATCTGCCAAAGAAATAATCGCGACCTCAATGAACGTCTTTGAAACCCGCCGATCCCGGCGGGTTTCTTTTTGCCCGGATCATTCCCGCTGGTCAGAACCGCAAAAAAACGATAGGGAATTTATATCGATTAACCGGCGCGCCCGCCATCAGCGCCGTGATCCATAAACAAGAATAAATCGAGGTCAGGGATGGTTAAACG
>CAMPHD010000079.1 GCA_946885765.1 uncultured Thalassospira sp. | reverse complement strand
TGCGCGAACAAGGGGTCAAGCTACGCCAAATACTGGATGCATAACGGCCATCTGATGGTCGAAGGTGAAAAGATGTCCAAGTCGCTTGGCAACTTTGTCACCGTGCATGAATTGCTCGAAAGCTGGCCGGGCGAGGCGATCCGTCTCGCGATGCTGGGCACCCACTATCACCAGCCGATCAACTGGACCGAAGAAAACCTGCGCCAGGCCAAAGAGGCGCTGGATCGGTTCTATACCGCCCTTCGTCAGACCATTGACATCAAACCGGAAAACACCCCGGTGCCGGCATCGGTTCTGAGCGCGCTTTGTGATGATCTTAATACGCCGCTTGCGATTTCGGAATTCCATGAACTGGTGACCGAACTGAACAAGGCGACGAAGAAATACGATAAGGCCGAGGCCAAGGGCCGTGTTCTGGCGGCGGCAACGGTGCTGGGGATTCTTGAAATCGATCCCGAAGCCTGGTTCACCGGTTCTGCCGATGAAGACGAGGCCGCCGAGATTGACGGCCTGATCGAGCAGCGTGCCGAAGCGAAGAAAAACCGCGATTTCGCCACTGCCGATCAGATCAGAAACGATCTTCTGGCGCGTGGTATTCTGCTTGAAGACTTCAAGGAAGGTACGAGCTGGAAGCGCGTTTGATCCGTCGGATTTGAATTGGAAAAGGCACCGCCGGGAAACCTGCGGTGCCTTTTTGCTTTAAGTGGCGGTGGCACCCAGTTCGTCAAACAGTTCCTGTGCGGCGTTCAGGCCGTTGATCGCAGCAGGAAGGCCGCCATAAACTGCCATTTGCCAGATCGCTTCGATGATTTCTTCGCGCGTCGCTCCGGCGGCAAGGGTGTGTTTGATATTGATCTTAAGCTGCGGTGCTGTTTGTCCGCCCAGAACCGTCAGGGCGGAAATCGTGCAAAGCTGGCGGGTTTTAAGATCAAGGTTGGGGCGGGCATAATGACGGCCATAGGCCCATTCAACGAGACTTTCGGCAAAATCCGGCACCAAGGCATCGTATTTTTCGGCCAGGGCGCCTTCAAGCGGTGGGTTCAGACGTGCGACAACATCGCGCCCGGCATCAAGCGCGTTTTTATGTTCAGCCATAAGGGGGGGCTCCTTAATAGATCAGGCAGATTTTTTTCGGCAGATTTCGTCGTAATTGGCGATCTTGTAATCAAGAACTTCCAGCGTTTCGGTCAGCTCGGCGATTTTTTTGGCCAATCCGGTCCGATAGATTTCAAGAAGTTCGCGCCGTTCGCCAACCGTGCGTTCGCCTTCGGTACGCAGGCGGGCGAACCGCACCCGGTCACGGATCGGCATGCCAAGATCCTTGAGGCGTGAAATGAAAGTCAGCCAGTCAAGGATTTCCGGATCATAGTACCGTCGGCCACCCGCATCGCGTGACGGTTTGGGCACCAGACCGATTTTTTCGTAATAGCGTAGTGTGTGAATGGGTAAACCGCTTTTGGCCGAGACTTCACCAATCATCATGTCGGTTACCTTTCAGCTGGGGGAACTTTCAAAAGGCTAGCTGCTGGAGTGTACTCTAGGTCAAGAGTAAATTTTTTGCCAGTTTGTGCAACAGCTTGCGGTTGCGCCCACCGTGTAATCTGACCACCTTCTATCCTGTGGCCGGTTATGAATGACAGGGTTGTGATAGCGATGTTTTTTCTGGGTCGACGGAATTTCCTGCGCGGTGCGACGGCGATTGGCGCAACAGCAGGGCTTGGTGCGATCAAGCCGCTTTGGGCGCAGACGCTTGATAACCGTGCGGTTCTTGATGTGATTAAAAAGCAGATTCCGTCGACGGGGGAAATGATCCCGGCGGTCGGCCTGGGAAGCTGGATCACGTTTAATGTCGGCAATGATCCGGTTTTGCGTGACCAGTGCGCCAATGTCATGCGGGCGTTTTTCGACGCCGGTGGTCGCATGATCGATAGTTCGCCGATGTATGGTTCATCGCAGGATGTGATCGGATACGGGCTTGATAAACTGGGTGCGCGCGACCGGGTATTTTCAACCGACAAGGTCTGGACATCGGATGACGGTGCCGAGCAAATCTCGCAAACCGCCGATTACTGGAACATCGAAAAGTTTGACCTGTTGCAGGTGCATAATCTGGTCGGGATCAACGATAATCTGCCGCTTTTGTTCGATATGAAGGATGCCGGGCGGCTTCGCTATGTCGGGGTGACGACATCGCATGGCAGACGTACCGATGATTTGATGGCGGTGATGAAAAACACGCCGCTTGATTTCGTGCAGGTGACCTATAACCCGGTGGACCGTAAGGTCGAAGAATACCTTCTGCCGTTGGCCGAGGAACGCGGCATTGCCGTGATCGTCAACCGACCGTTTCAGGGCGGCCATCTGATTGACCGCCTCGAAGGCGAAAAGCTTCCGGACTTTGCCGCCGAGATCGAAGCACGAAGCTGGGCACAGTTGATCCTGAAATATCTGATTTCTCATCCGGCGGTGACCTGTCCGATCCCGGCAACGACCCAGCCGATGCACGCCATCGAAAACATGCGAGCGGCCACCGGCCCAATGCCAGATGACGATATGCGCCAACGTATTGCGGCCGTGATCGGGGTTCTGTGATGAGCGAATGGTGGAGCTACAGCCTGGCAGATTTTCTGCTGTTTTCGCCGCGCGTTTATTACCGGTTGTTTGAAACGCTAAATACCACGTGGTGGCTGGCGGTGAGTGCCGCACTGGTTGCAGGGATGATCACCTTTGGCCTTTCCATCCGGCATGGTAATCGCGGTAACCGGGTGGCGCTGGTTTTGCTGGCGATGATCTGGGGCTGGGTGGCTACGGGCTTCCTTTGGTATTATTACCAGCCGATCAACTGGCTGATCCCGTATTTCATTCCGGCTTTCATTACCGAGGCATTGTTGATGGTGATGTTTGCCGCGCGCCGGATGCCTTTGCGATTTGGCTGGCGCGGTGATTTTTCCAGCATTGCCGGGGTGGTAATGATCGCGATTGCGATTTTTGTCTATCCCTTTGTCGGCTTGATCGAAGGACGCGATTTGATACAGGCGGAACTGTTTGGCAGTGCCGCCGATCCGACGGCAATCGGGACGCTTGGCTTTATCCTGCTGGCGCGCGGCACATGGCGGTGGATTTTGTTGCCTGTGCCGTTGGTGTGGTGCGTTCTGGCCAGCGCGACATTGTGGGTGATGGACCAGAATATCGCGCTGCTGCCGCTGATTGCCGTCTGGCTGACCGTGCTTGGCGGCTGGATAGATCAGAAAAACGGCGTCACCCGCAGGCCATTGCTTGATAGCCGCGAAGATGACTAGCGCCCGGCAAGCAGGCGAATGCCAACTGCGGCAAAGAACACGCCCAGCAAGCCGTTGATCCAGCGCGCCGCCCGACGATACAGCGAAATGGCCGGGGCGGTCGAAAAGGCAGTGGCATAGGCGAAATGCACCAGCGTTGAAATCGTGCCGCAACCAATCACAATCACCCAACCCACCCAAAGCGGTGTGCCATCGGCAAACCCGATGGAGATGATGGCAATCCATGTCAAGATCGCCTTGGGGTTGGTTAGGTGAAGGCTCAACCCACGACTGAAATAGCCAATTGGCGAGATGGCTTTGTCGTCGCGCGCAATGGCATCGCCAGCCGGTTGCGCGGGCCGGAATGCGGCACGAAATGCCTTGAAAGCCAGCCATAAAAGATAAATTCCGCCGGCAATGCGAATGACGGTCATGGCATCGGCCCAGCTTGCCAGAAGGACAGACAGGCCGGTCAGGGTCAGAATACCGATGCAAAGCGATCCGGTCCCGATCCCGATGGCAAAGTAATGATCGGCACGGCGCCCCTGTTCAAGTGAGACCCCCATCAGGCCCAGCAACGCAGGGCCGGGGCTGATCAGGCCCATCAGAAGGGCGGCATAGGCAAGGAATATTCCCGGCAGATAGGGGGCGATATCGGCAAAGTCGATCATGGGGCGATCCTTTTGAAAAGGTGGCAAACATGCCGTGGTGGCGGCATGGAAACTGTACGCCCCGGTTGTGCGACTGTCGAGAATGCAAAAGCCCCGGTGCGAAAGGCAACCGGGGCTTCTATGATCACATCCGATGATGATATCAGTCGTCTAAAATGACCTCATCGTCTGCAACTTCAACCTGACGGGCGATTTCGGATAATGCCTGTTCGAAAACTTCGGGCGGGTGGCCGCCGGAAATGGCGTATTTGCCGTTCACGACATAGGTCGGAACCGACGAAATACCGGCATTGCGGAATTCTTCTTCTTCGGCGCGGACTTCCTTGGCGAACATGTCGCTGCCAAGAATTTCGGCCGCCTTTTCCGGTGACAGGCCGACTTCCTCGGCGGCACGTTTGATAACGCCATGATCGCCGGGATTTTCGCCTTCCTGGAAATAGGCACGGAACAGAGCCAGTTTCAGTTCGGTCTGTTTGCCTTCCTTGCCCGCCCAATACAGCATGCGATGCGCATCAAAGGTATTGTAGATGCGGCTATCAGAACTGAACCTGATGTCAAAGCCGACATTTTCGCCCATCATCGAAATGCGGTCGCGGTTTTCCGCACTTTGATCCGGGGTCAGGCCGTATTTTTCCTTGATATGTTCCGACAGGTTCTGACCTTCGGGGCCCATATCGGGGTTCAGCTCGAACGGGTGCCAGCGCAGTTTGATATCGACCTGGCCGTCCAGGCGTTCAATCGCCTGTTCAAGGTTCTTATAGCCGATAATGCACCAGGGGCAGACCACGTCGGAGACGATATCGATCTGCATCGGGATGCCGTTGCTCATGAAATATGCCTTGTCTTATGAAACTCTGGATGGGTCACACATAATCGGTATGAGGTCAAACGCAAGGACAGAAATGCGCGGGCTTAAAAGAAACGGCCTGTCCGGGGGAGACAGGCCGTCATATGTGCAACAACTCGGCGGGGGGAGGTGGATTAATCATCTAGTCCGAGTTTCGGGGTGTGCACGTGGGACGCTTCTGATGGCAGCGAGGCCAACAGGGGGGCGAATTTCAATCCATGCCGTCGATATTCTGGCGACGGGCGTTGTCGACCATATATTCGGCAAAGGTTTCAAGGGTGGGACAGGACCAGTCAGCCGCCGTTTTTTCGCCATCACGTTCCCATTGACCGTACCAGCGGTCATCAGGTTCGCGAAAGATCGTATAGGCGGCGAAGCGGTCGGACGCCGTCCAGCTGTTTTTGCCGGTACGGTGCCAAGTCAGACCCGCAAGCAGCATGACGTCAAAATCTTCGGCGGCTTTCAATGCCATCTTGGTGTCCCCATCCATGTGAAGCCCGAAGAAATGGGGGGTGTAATCCCGATTGCTTCACAATGTATGGTAGAGTTAATCATTAGTGCCGTGTGTTTACAACCATTCAGGGGGACAGGTTTGCTATCCTAAAGGTGGATAATTAAGCGATTTCAGGCAAAAAACAGCGCATAATTGGCATATCTTGTAATGCGGTTGCGCAAATGACGGTTTTACGGCAATTTGCCAGACCGCCCGGCAAGTGCCGGAACAAGAGAAGATCGATCAGTTTTGGAATGAATATGTCAGACAAGCGCGTCTATCTATACGACAGTACCTTGCGCGACGGGCAACAGACCCAGGGCGTGGATTTTTCGGCAGCGGACAAAACCGCAATTGCCAAGGCACTGGACGAGCTGTCGATTGACTATATTGAAGGTGGCTGGCCCGGGGCAAACCCCACCGATGACGCCTTTTTTGCCAATCCGCCGAAACTTAAAAATTCGAAACTGACGGCATTTGGCATGACACGCCGCGCAGGCCGTTCGGCATCCAATGATCCGGGGCTGACAACATTGGCGCAAAGTGCGCCGATTGTCTGCATGGTCGGCAAAAGTTGGGATTTCCAGGTGACCGAGGCGCTCGGGATCGAGCTTTCGGAGAACCTTGCGATGATTTCGGAATCCATCGCGCATTTGAAAAGCCAGGTTTCCGAGGTGATGTTCGATGCCGAGCATTTCTTTGACGGTTATAAGGCCAACCGTGACTATGCCCTTGCCGCGATCAAGGCGGCCTATGAGGCAGGCGCGCGCTGGGTTGTTTTGTGCGACACCAATGGTGGAACCCTGCCTGACGAGATTTTTGACATCGTCACCGATGTCTGCACCCATGTGCCGGGCGGTAATGTTGGCATTCATTGCCATAACGATACCGAAAATGCGGTGGCGAACTCGCTGGCTGCGATCCGTGCCGGGGCGCGGCAGGTGCAGGGTACGTTGAATGGCCTGGGTGAGAGGTGCGGCAATGCCAATCTGATTTCAATCATCCCGACCCTGATGCTGAAGATGGGCTATGACGTTGGCGTTTCGCATGAACAACTGACCCATCTGCGCCGGATTTCGCACATTCTTGATGAACGCCTTAACCGCGAACCGACCCGTCAGGCGGCCTATGTCGGGGATAGTGCCTTTGCGCACAAGGGCGGTTTGCATGTTTCAGCCGTGGAAAAGAACCCGGCCTGTTACGAACATATCGAACCGGAGCTTGTCGGAAACCAGCGCCATATCCTTGTGTCGGATCAGGCGGGGCGTTCAAATATTCTGGCCCGGTTCCGTGAAATCGGGGTCGAGGTCGATCCGAAATCCGATGCGGTCGGCAAGCTGGTTGACGCAGTCAAGCAGCGCGAATTTGACGGTTATGCCTATGACGGGGCCGAGGCCAGTTTCGAACTTCTGGCGCGCAAGGCACTGGGCGAACTTGACCGTTATTTCCGCGTGACATCGTTCCGCGTGATTGACGAACGCCGCTGGGTGGATGAGCAGGACGAACAGGTCATCACCATGTCTGAAGCGACCGTCAAGGTCGTGGTGGGTGACGGGCAGTTCATGTCGGTGGCAGAGGGCAACGGCCCGGTCAACGCGCTTGATGCCGCATTACGCAAGGTTCTTCTGACCGTGCCGGAATATGTCGAAGCTGTGCAGCAGATCGAACTGATCGACTATAAGGTCCGCATCATAACACGCGGCGATGGCACGCGCGCGGTCACTCGTGTGATGATCGAAAGCCGTGATGCCGAAGGCAACAGCTGGTCAACGGTTGGTGTTTCAACCAACATTATCGAGGCGTCCTATAACGCACTTCGAGACTCGATCACCTATAAACTGTTCAAGTCCGGTGTGCGCAGCCAGCACGCATAGGCGATGTCAGTGGGATTGATGCTGGTATCGTGCATTGGCTTTTGGTAAAGAAGCGCCAATATTGACGGGCATGCCCACACTTCATCCCATGCGAAGACCGGAGAATTCAAGCGATGAGCGATGTCGCAGATGCGGCTATGCCGGATGACGCAAGACCGGAAACAGGCGGAATTGCCAATCCGCCCGTGATTATTCTGATCGAACCGCAGCTTGGCGATAATATCGGCAAGGCGGCGCGCGCCATGCTGAATTGCGGGCTGGTTGACCTGCGCCTTGTGCGGCCGCGTGATGGCTGGCCGAACGAGCGAGCGACGGCCAACGCGTCGGGAGCCGATATTGTCATCGACAATACAAAGGTGTTCGAACGCGAAGAAGATGCACTTGCGGATCTGAACCGGGTTTATGTGACGACCGCGCGGACGCGCGACGCGATCAAACCGGTATTCACCCCAAAGGGACTGGCGCCCGAAATGCGCGCCAATGTTTCGCGTGGGGAAAAAATCGGAGTCATGTTCGGGCCGGAACGTACCGGTGTGCGGAACGAACATATTTCGATGGCCGATGCGGTTGTAACCGTGCCGCTTAACCCCGGTTTTACGTCGCTTAATCTTGCACAGGCGGTGTTGCTGATCGGGTATGAATGGTGGCAGGCTGGTGTTGACGTGCCCGATTACCAGATGATGATGAACGACACCTTCCCGGCAACCCGCGATGAGCTTGACCGTTTGTTCGAACATCTTGAGGCGGAACTCGATAGCTCCGGGTTCTTTCGGGTCGAGGCAAAACGTCCGAATATGGAACGCAATATCCGCAATATTTTCAATCGCGCCAGCCTGACCCATCAGGAAGTTCAGACGCTTCGCGGCATGATTGTTGCGATGCGCGGCGGCAAATACAAGGCGTGACGAGCATTTGCAAAGATGCAGACGGTAAATGACAACACCCGGCCAACTCGGTCGGGTGTTGTCGTTTTTGCCAGCGTTTGAGATATGGCGATCAGTTTGGCAATAGCACAGTATCGACTACGTGGATGATGCCGTTGGATTGCATGACGTCCGAAATGGTAATCTTGGACCACTGGCCCTTGTCATCGACGATGTAAAGATTGCCGTCCTTCATTTCGGCTGTGATCATATTCCCGGATACGGTCGTCATTTTGTACATGCCACCCATATCCATGGTTTTTGCCATCAGGACTTTGGCCGTCATGGTGCCCGGTACGACATGATAGGTCAGGATTTTGGTCAGTGTTGCCTTGTTTTCCGGTTTTAGCAGGGTTTCAACGGTGCCAGCAGGTAATTTGTCAAACGCCGCATTGGTTGGGGCAAAGACAGTGAAAGGCCCAGGGCTTGCGAGTGTATCAACAAGGCCAGCCGCTTTGACGGCAGCAACAAGAGTAGTGTGATCAGCAGAATTGACAGCATTTTCGACGATATTCTTGCTGGGATACATCGGGGCCCCGCCGACCATTACGGTTTTATCGCTGCGCATCATACCATCGGATTTCATATCGTTTGCGCATGCGCCAAGGCTGAGTGCCATTGCCGAAACGGCAACCACCATTATCGAACGAAGTTTCATGAGAAGAGCAATCCTTGTCAGTTTGTGTCCGCGGCTTTGTTTGTTTTTCTGCGCACTTGCGCCACGCTGTTTTGTGTCAAATCGGTTCCCAAGAGTTGATCCGGTTCGAGTGCGCATGTGAACGAGTTACGGTCGCGAGCGGAGGAAAGTTCATTTTGGATCGCTTTTTTGTGTCAGAAGCTTATCACAATCTGCTCGCATAATTGTGAGGTGACGGATTTACGCTATGCCAAAGGCGCAGAAATGCAGGAGTTATACATGGATATTTCTGTTTGACTCTTGGTCAATCATCTCTATATTGCGCCTCACTTCCGAGAAAGTGGGGCGAAACAGGTGTTTTCGTCCCCGTTCCTGTTTGGGTTAACCGAAACGGGAAACTATCGGGACAATAAGTGATCTTAAAAAAGAGAGTTACAAAATGTCGAAACGTATTGCTGCAAAGCATAAGATTGACCGCCGCCTTGGCGTGAACCTTTGGGGCCGCGCAAAATCGCCGCTGAACAAGCGCGAATATGCACCGGGCATGCACGGCGCGACCCGCCGTAAAAAACCGACCGATTACGGCACCCAGCTGTTCGCCAAACAGCAGCTTAAAGGCTACTACGGTTCCATCTCCGAGAAAGCGTTCCTGCGTTACTACAAAGAAGCACAGCGCCGTCCGGGCGATACTTCCGAAACGCTGGTCGGTATTCTCGAGACCCGTCTTGATGCTGTTATCTACCGCATGAAATTCGTTCCGACCGTGTTCGCAGCGCGTCAGTTCGTTAACCACGGCCACATTCTTGTCAACGGCAAGAAAGTCACCATTCCTTCTTACCTCGTTAAAGAAGGCGACGTTGTCGAAGTCAAACAGGCTTCGCGCGAAATCCCGATGGTTATGGAAGCTGCCAACCTGAACGAACGTGACGTTCCGGAATATCTCGACGTTGATGCGAAGGCCTTCAAAGGCACCTTCGTTCGCGTTCCGAAATTCGCAGAAATTCCGTACCCGGTTCAGATGCAGCCGAACCTGGTCGTCGAATTCTACTCGCGTTAATCCTTTCGGATTTCGCGAAGACGGACACAAAACGCCCGCTGGAAACAGCGGGCGTTTTGCTTTGTCGCTTCATTATCATAAGCCCCGCACGGGACTGTGCGGGGCTTATGATTTATGGTGCTGTTTGTACCATGCTCAGCCCTTTGGCGGGGCGATTTGCTCGGACGCTTGCTGGGCGGCGACGGCAATGGCTTCTTTCTTTTGTTCGGGGGTGGCGTCATCCGGGACATCTACCTTCACATTGCGCGATGCCATGTGGATGTCGTTTTCCTTGAAGATTGCAAGAACGCTTTGATAGACGGTTTTGCGGATGGTGAATTGTTCGCCGGGTTTTGATGTGTATTTCATCCCGATCACCATGTTGAATTCTTCCATCCGGCGTACGCCCTGCGATTTCAGGGGCTCGATAAAGCTGTCACCGATCAACGGATCTTCGAGAAGTTCGGCCGAGAGTTTCTTGATCAGTTTCTTGATCTTGTTGACGTCGGTTTCAAACGGCACACGGAATTCCAGTTTGACGATCACCCAGTCACGGCTGTGGTTCACAATCGATTTGATTTCGCCAAACGGCACGGTTTGCAGGGGGCCGCGATGATGGCGCAACTGCATCGACCGGATCGAGATATTTTCGACCCGACCGCGCAGATTGTCGACTTCGATATATTCACCAAGCCGGAAGGCATCATCAAGC
>CAMPHD010000078.1 GCA_946885765.1 uncultured Thalassospira sp. | reverse complement strand
CTCAGGCCCCGGGCGGCAAACAGCCTGTTGTACAAGAAACGCCGCCCCCCGCATCCCGCAAACCCGATCAGATGCGCATTCATCAAATGGCCGGAAAAATTGCCAAAATCTGGATGGATCTGATCGAAACCGACGAAATTGAATTCGATACCAACCTGTTTGAAGCTGGCGCCCATTCATTGCTGGTACCGCGCGCACAGTTTGCCCTGTCAAAACTCGCCGGGCACAACATTGCGTCTGTGGAAATATTCCAGCACCCGACGATCAATTCCTTTGCCCTTCACCTGTGTGCCGATAACCAGACAGTTCCCGAAATCGCAAAGGCCGAACCGGTAAAGACCCAACGCAATGTGTCTGAAAATCATGACATTGCAATTATCGGCATGGCGATGCGCCTGCCCGGTGCGGATGATCGCGACACCTTCTGGTCGATGCTTGAAAACGGCGTCGATCAGATAAAGGACGTTGATATTTCCCGCCTGCGCACGCTGGGTGGTGATCCATCAGCACTGGAAGACGCCGATTTTGTCGCACGCCACGGGATTCTTGACGATATCGATATGTTCGATCCCGCGCCCTTTGCCATGACTGCGGGCGAAACCATCGAAACAGACCCGCAGCAACGCCTGCTGCTTGAAGTTGCCCTTGGTGCCCTTGAAGACGGGGCATGTGATCCGGCGCGTGACGGCCCGGTTGGGGCTTATGTCGGGGTTGGTTTCCCGACCTATCTGGTCGACAACCTGCGTGATCGCCTGCGCGACCGCCCCGATGCTATCCGCTATGGCATGACACTCGGCAATGACAAGGATTTTGCCGCAACACGGCTTGCCTACAAGCTGAACCTGACCGGCCCTGCCATCGCATCCTCGACCGCCTGTTCGACCGGCCTTGTCAATATTGCGCTTGCCGTAGAAGCATTGCGATCCGGCCAGTGCCGTGTCGCCCTTGCCGGTGGTGCGACCCTTGGGCTTAGCCCGGCCGGGGGATATTACTTCACGCAGGGCGGCATCGGATCGCGAAGCGGTGTCTGCCGCCCATTCGACAGCAAGGCAGACGGCGTTGTCGGCGGCAGCGGTGCGGCCATTGTCCTTCTGAAACGTCTTGATGATGCCATCGCCGACAGGGACACCATCCATGCGGTGATCAAGGGCGTCGGCATGAACAATGACGGTTCGGCGAAGGCTGCCTTTACCGCGCCTTCTGTCGATGGACAGACCAAGGCGATTCAAACCGCCCTTGACGATGCCCAAATCGATCCCGTCACCATCCGCTTTGTCGAAGGCCACGGAACCGCAACCGCCCTTGGCGACCCGATAGAGATCGCCGCACTCAACAAGGCATATGCAAAAACCGGTACATCCCCAACGCACCCGATCTGGCTTGGCTCGGTCAAGGGCAATATCGGCCATCTGGACAGTGCCGCCGGAATTGCCGGTCTGATCAAGGCCGTACTGGCAATCCGTCACCGGGCATTCCCGCCGACCTGCCATTTCAATCAACCAAATGAAAATCTTGGCCTGGATCAGGGACCATTTCGGGTAAACAGTATTGCTCAACCATTATCAAGTGGCGGCGATGAACCGCTGCGTGGCGGTATCAGCAGCTTCGGGGTTGGTGGCACCAATGCACATATCATCATCGAAGAAGCCCCACGAGCCGATAAACCGGCATCACCCACGCCAAAAAACGATATTCCCCATATTCTGCCCTTCTCGGCTGCAAGCGAAACCGCCTTGCAGAAGCTGCTGACCAATACCGCAAGCTGGCTTGACCGCAACGGGTCAGGCATATCGATATCCGATGTTGCAAACAGCCTGTCACGGCGGCACGCCTACCGGTTTCGAACCGCAATCATTACCTCAAACATCAACACGGCGATTTCCGCCTTGGCAAACCCGAAATCGCCCGCCCGTCATCAGGCCGTCGCCCAACGCAACACTCCGTCCATCACTTTCCTTTTCCCCGGTCAGGGATCACAACGACCGGGCATGGCCGCCGACCTTTATGCGGCAGATCAAACTTCGGCGGTGCTGATCCGCAATGCCTGCCAGCAGGTCGTCAAGATCGGCGGCCCCGATGATCTTTTTGAATTGCTGACCGTTCCCGATGAAAGTCCGGCAACATCAAGCCGCATGGCACGTACCGAAATCGCCCAGCCCGCCCTGTTCGTTTATGAATATGCACTGGCAAGCTGGCTGATCGAAAACGGCATTTCACCCGCCGCGCTGGCCGGGCACAGCATTGGCGAATATGTCGCAGCCTGCATTGGCGGGGTCATGTCCTTTGACGATGCGCTTCGCCTTGTGGTCACGCGCGGTCGTCTGATGGGACAGACCGAACCGGGATCAATGTTTGCCCTGTCCATGACAGAAGCCGAAGTCGGGGATCTGCTGTCGGCCTTTGGCCCCGATCTGTCGATGGCGGCAATCAACGGCCCGCGTCAATGCGTGGTGGCTGGCAGCAACGAATGTATCGACGCACTTGAAGAACACATCAAATCACAGGGTAAATCCGGCCGCCGGCTTGTGGTTTCGCATGCCTTCCATTCCCGCATGATGGAACCGGTTCTGGACGAATTCCGCAATGTGGTCGCCAAAATCAGGCTGAACGTACCAACCGTTCCGATCCAGTCGAACCTGACAGGTAATAGGCTGACACCCGAAGACGCGACCAATCCCGATTACTGGGTTCAACATCTGCGCAATGCGGTGCGCTTTGCCGATAACATCAAGGAACTTTTGGCCGGAATGCCCGAAACGATCATGGTCGAATGCGGCTTTGGCAACACGGCAAGCCGCCTTGCCATCGTCAACGGCACACCGACCGGCAACAGCATTGCCCTGCAACCGGCCCCCGGTCTCGACACTGCCCGAAATGCAAATGCCACGATCACCGGATCAAATGCACTGGCCGCGACGATTGCCCGGCTTTGGGTCATGGGAACTGCTCCCGATTGGGACCGGGTGAATCAAACCACCAACGCCCGCCGCATCCCGTTGCCAACCTATGCCTTTGACCGGCGCCGGTTCTGGCCGGACAAGGCAATCACCACAACCGCCGATCCGAAACCTTTCGCCGTTTCCGCCGCCCCGGCGGAGGCCACAATGCCCATCGCACAGAATGCGCCGGATATCCAATCCGATACACAGGCGCAATTCACCATCTTGGCGATCTGGCGCGATATGTTTGGCGATCCGGCAATCGGCCCAGATGACGATTTCTTTGAACTTGGCGGCGACTCATTATTTGCCGTCCGGATCGCAACACGCCTTTCCGAAGTCCTGAATGCCGAAATTCCCGCTGCCGTAATGTTCGAAGGCCGCACGGTTTCGGGTGTTGCCAACTTGATTGCATCCTTTGATAAAAACAGCGCGCCTACCAATACTCCGTCTGTGCCAGCAGCCCCCCTTTCGACACGCGAACAGGGAGTGCTGTAATGAATACCGATCAACTGTTACGCCGCACGCAAACCGCACTCGACCTGCTTGATAAACTCCGTCAGCGCGACATCGTGCTAAGCCTGCATGCCAACGGGCGCGATCTTTGTTTTGATGCACCGACTGGTGCGTTTGACGATGACCTGAAATCCGAAACCCGTGACCTGAAGGCTGAAATCATCAGCTTGCTACGCGCACCAGTCGAACCGGAAAATAAGGGTTCCACCGCCGGTCCAATCCTCAAATCCTTCCCGGCCCATCCCGCCATCGAAGGACAATGGATTGCAAGGCGCGATCAGCCGATAAACACCAATTACCATATCGTCACGGGCTTCAACCTCCCGGAAGGAACCGGTTTCACCGCCGTCCGTGATGCGATTGCCGTCATTGTGAAACGCCATGATGCCCTCCGGTCCACCTTTGTTGAACAGGACGGCCAACTGATCCAGCGTGTGCATGCCCACATGCCGGTAACGGTGCGCAAGATCGAAACCACCCGTGAAATCCGTCATGGTCTTTTTGATCTCGCCACCGGTCCTTTGGCCCGGTTTGGCTATATCGAACATGACGATGGACAAGCTCCGCAACTGGCCATGGCAATCGATCATCTGTGTTTTGATGGCCAGTCGGTCATGTTGCTGCAAGAAGAACTTCTTGGAATTCTTGCCGGAGACACCCCCGGAAACATCCCCGATATTGAAGAACTTGTGCGTAATGCGCATCGCAATCTGGATCGGGAACGCGGCGAAATCGCACGGAACTTCTGGTCGGCACGAACCGATAAACTGCTATCCGCCGGACTACCTGATGACCCGGCAGCGGATCGGAACGGTGGTGGCAAACGGCTTTTGATCGAACTGACAGGCGCTGACGCCGACGCTTTCGCAAAGCTTGCCAGCCATACCCGCAAAACGACACAGACCACACTCTGGGCCGCGTTGACCATCGCCGTGATCGCCCGGCACAAGGAAAACGGCACAGCTATCATAGGGCTGCCCTTTGCCGGTCGCAGGGACAAGGAAACCATGCAGTCGATGGGCTGTTTTGTGAATGTCCTGCCCGTCGCGATCAAACCGGATATGGCAGATAACCTTGATGCCCTGACCAAGCAGGTCGGGCACGAGGTCCTGTCCATACTTGATGTGCAGGATTATCCCCTGTCGCGTCTGGTTCACGATCTGACACAGGCAGCACAGGGCCCGACCGGTCAGCCATTCGATGCCGTCCACGTAATGGAAATCAGCGACAGCCCCTTCGTGATCGAAGATCTCGACTTCGGGGCGGGCAAATTCCCCCTGATGGTCGGCATGATGAAAAACGGTGCGGAAACATCTTTGGCCGTCGAATATCAAAGCAATATCTATGGCGAAGCATGGATCGAACGTTTTGCAAAACGTTTCCTGACTTTTGCGCGGACGCTTGCCAAAAGCCCGGAAATACCGCTTGGTCTTGTGGATATTCTTCCCGAAGACGAACGCGATCAACTATCCATCTCGCTCAACGATACCACATCGGATTACCCGCGTGACTGCGGCCTTGGCGAATTGCTCGCCCGGCAGATCACAAACCCGGCCAACGCGAGCAAGATCGCCCTGCAGGATCGCGATCACAAAATCACCTATAGTGCTTTGGGGCAACGGGTCGCTGCCATTTCCACAGGGCTTGATGCCCTTGATGTTGCACCGGACTCAATCGTCGCCCTTGCCGCGGATCGTTCGCTTGATGCGATTATCACTATTCTTGGCATTGCCTGGCACGGTGCTGCTTATCTGCCGATTGATAAATCTTTGCCTGCCGATGCCATTGCCGCCCTGATGGAAGAATGCAGTGCCAACGTTCTTTTGTGCGACAACACCGAATTTGATCGCCTGTCGGGCATTTCTGATCGCGTTCGCATCGCACATCTTCCCGACGCCAACGCAACATCAAATGCATCCTTTGCCAAACGTGCTGGCGATGATCTGGCCTATGTCATGTTCACGTCCGGCTCGACCGGTGCGCCCAAAGGGGTGCAGATCCCCAACCGGGCTGTCGCCCGTCTGGCTGTGAACAATCGGGCACTTGCATTTGATGACACCGATGTCATGGCACAGGCCGCATCACTTGGTTTTGATGCCGCAACCCTTGAAATCTGGGCACCGCTTCTGAATGGCGGCAAACTGGTTCTGATTGATAACGAAACCCTGTTTGATCCGGCAGTCCTTCGCAATGCCCTTAACGATGGCGGCGTCACCACCATGTGGCTGACCGCAAGCCTGTTTAACCGTATCGCCGATGATACCCCGGGTTGCTTTGCCCCGCTCAAAAGACTGCTTTCCGGGGGCGAGGCACTAAGCCCTACCCACCTGCAAAAAGTCATGACCGCCTGCCCGGGCCTTGCCCTGATCAACGGCTATGGCCCGACGGAAAATACCACCTTTACCTGTATCCACCCGATCACGCCGCACGATGTGAAATCGGCAAACATTCCGATTGGTCGGCCGATTGGCAACACACGCACCTATATTCTTGATGCAGGCGGGCAACCGGTTCCGACCGGGGTATGGGGTGAACTTTATGCCGCGGGCGACGGGCTGGCGCTGGGATATTCCGGCGCGCCCGAACGCACCGCCAAGGCATTCGTCACGTTCGATCATTTGCCCGAAACCCGCCTTTACAAAACCGGCGACCGCGCGCGCTGGCGGGCGGATGGCGTGATTGAATTTGGTGGCCGTCGTGACGGGCAGGTCAAAATTCGCGGACACCGGATTGAAACCGCCGCCATTGAAAAACGATTGAGCCAGATTGATGGCATTCGCAATGCCTGCGTGATGCCGGTCGGCAGTGGTGCCGATGCCTTCCTTGGTGCCGCCATCGCCGCCGATCAGGATAACAGCAGTGTCTGGATGCAAATCCTTGGCCGCAATCTGCCCGATTACATGATCCCCGAACGGTTTGTCGTCCTGGATCATCTGCCGGTCAATGTGAATGGCAAGGTGGATCGCAAACAGCTTCTTGATACCCTGACGAACACAGCACCACTTGCTCCCCAAACCGGCAACGCCAACAGCAGCGGCGAACTCGAACAGATCGTTGCCGACCATTTCAAAGCCCTGTTTGGCAACAGTGACATCACCGCATCGTCGGATTTCTTTGCATTGGGCGGACACAGCCTTGTCGCCATGCGCCTTGCCGGGTTGCTCGAAAAATCCACCGGCATCCGCCCGAAACTTCAGGATATCTTTGTCGCCCGCACAGTCGGCGGGATCGCAACCCTGCTTGCCGACCATAAACAGAATGGCGAACAATTCCTGATTCCAAAGGCAGACGGCCCGAAATTCCCGCTTTCAAGCGGACAGGCCCGTCTTTGGGTCCTGCAACGCATGCAGCCCGACATGGCGGTTTATTCCGTCCCTGCCGCGTTTGAAATCAATGGGCCGATTGATGCCGATGCCCTGCAGGCCGCCCTGCACAAACTTGAAGAACGGCAACATGCGCTACGTCTGCGGTTCAAATCCGATCCGCATCACCCGGATGGCGTCAGCCAGTATCTGGCACCCGCCGGTTCATGGATGCTTGGTCGCCACCAAATGGACGAAGGCCCCGCCCGCTTGTTCATCGCGCGCGAAACCGTCCGTCCCTTCGACCTTGAAAACAAACCATTGGCAAGGGCCGATCTGATCACGCTCGCCCCCAACCGTCACTGGATGCTGGTTTCCCTGCATCATGCGATTTGCGATGGCTGGTCGATGCCGACATTGCTGCGCGATCTTGCAGCCCTTTATGCCGCAGAAACCGGAATAGCCACCCCATCGTTGCCATTGCTTGACCGCCATTACGAGGATTTTGCAAGCTGGCAACACAGCTATTTAAGCTCAGCCGACGGCAAGGATTTGCTGGCCCGCTGGAAAGAACGGCTGTTGCCTCTGCCTGAACCATTGGCCCTGCCAACGGATCGCCGCCGTCCCAAGGCGCGCCGTTTCGCCGGTGATTTCCATGAAACGGCCTTTGGCGAAGAAACCGCGCGTCTGATCAATGATGCGGCGGACCGGCACGGCACAACCGCGTTTTCCATTCTGACCGCCTTTGTGCAAATCCTGATGTACCGGCAATCCGGGCAGACCGATATCCCTCTTGGCATGCTGGTGGCGGGCCGTGAACAGACCGCCCTTGATGACGTGGTCGGCTTCTTTGTGAACACCGTCGTTCTGCGTCAGAATGTCGATCCGGATGCCGGATTTGACGATCATCTGACCCAAACCGGCAAAACCATCATTGATGCCCTGTCCGATCAGGCCGCCCCGTTCGAGGATGTGGTTGCCGACGTCAATGCGCCGCGCGATCCTGCACGCAATCCGTTATTTGATGTTCTGGTCGCATGGCAGGACAGCATCCCCGACCTTGGCAAGCTTGGCGATGCCGAACTCTCGCTTCTGAAAACCGAATTCCCGTTCTCGAAATTCGATCTTGCATTCTATTTCAGCAAACGGAACGACGCCCTTCTATGCCAGATCGAATTTGATACCGACCTGTTTGACAAACCCACCATTCAGGCAATTTTCAACCGCCTTGAAATCCTTGCCTGCGCCGCCCTGTCCAAACCATCGACAATCAAAATCGACGAATTGCCGATCTTGCCGGCGGACGAACGCGCCCGGATCGATCAATTCAATGCCACCGATCTTGACCTTGCGATTGAACGCAGCATTTCCGAACCGTTCCTTGATCAGGTCCGCGCCACGCCAACCGCACCTGCGGTTATCGGAACATCTGAAACCCTAAGTTACGAACAATTCACCCGTCGTGCCGCCGGGATTGCCGCGAAACTGCGCGCAGCATCAATTGGTCCAGGTGATGTGATCGGCGTTGCCGTGCGACGGTCGGTCGATATGCTGGCCGCCATTCACGGGATCCTTCTATGTGGTGCGGCATATAGCCCCCTTGACCCGGATCACCCCGAACAGCGCCGCAAGGACATGCTTGATGATCTTGACTATCCGCGTGTCATCACCACCGCCGATCTCGCCCATCTGTTTGACCTCGACAATGTTCTGATCATCGATGGCACCGAAGATGCCGATATCCCTGATGCGATCAACGCACCCGATGACCTTGCCTATGTGCTGTTCACATCCGGCTCAACCGGTCGCCCGAAAGGTGTCGAAATCGCCCATCTCGGCGTTCTGAACCGTATCCTCTGGATGCAGGACACCTTCCCGATTGGCCCTGATGACGTCATTTTGCAAAAAACCCCGATCACATTCGATGTTTCGGTATGGGAACTGTTCTGGTGGTCATGGACCGGGGCGCGCGTTGTCCTGCCCGATCCGGGCGTTGAACGCGATCCGCAACAACTGGCCCAGACCATTCGCGATCATGGCGTCACCACCATGCATTTCGTGCCTTCGATGCTGGCAAGTTTCCTGTTCTCGGTCGAACACGGGCTGGTCGATATCGAAAACCTTGGCAGCCTCAAACGCGTTTTCGCAAGTGGTGAGGCACTTGATCCCGCACTGGTAAAACGCTTCAACGATCTGCTGTTTGATCGCTTCGGGACCGAACTGCATAACCTTTACGGCCCGACCGAGGCGACGGTGGATGTCACCTGGCATGCCTGCTCTCCGCTTGATAATCCCGATATCGTTCCCATCGGCAAACCGATTGCCAACACCACCATTCGCATCCTTGATGCCAAACTCCGCGACATGCCGATTGGCGTCTCGGGTGAAATCGTGTTGGGTGGGCCACAAATCGCGCGCGGTTATCGCAACCGCCCTGAACTGACCGCCGAAAAGTTCCCCGATGATCCCCGCAATCCGGGCCATAAACTGTATCGCACTGGTGATCTGGGCCGCTTCCTTGCCGACGGATCGGTCGAATATCTTGGCCGGATCGATCATCAGGTCAAAATTCGCGGCTTCCGCATCGAATGCGGCGAAGTCGAAACCACGATCGAAAGCCACGATCTGGTTGAACGCGCCCTGGTCAAGGCGGTGCGGGTTGGCGACCTTGATGAATTGCATGCCTTTGTACTGGGTGACGGTGAACTGACCATTGGTGTCCTGCGCGATCATCTGCGCACCCGCCTGCCCGAATATATGATCCCGGCACGTTTCTTTGCCCTTGATCACCTGCCTCTCACCAGCAGCGGCAAGGTCGACCGAAAGGCCCTTTCGGGGACACCGATAGCAGGGTCGCCAAAAGTCGCCAACCGGAAATCAAAACCGGCTATCGCGGCAAAGACCGACGCCGAAAATATTGATCTGGCAAATCTGGAACGCGTTCTGCAACGGCTGTGGCAGGAAATCCTGCCTGGTGTACTGGCGGATCGAGAAGACGGTTTCTTTGATGTCGGCGGCAATTCGCTTTTGCTGCTGCGCCTGCATGAAAAAATCAATACCCGCTGGCCCGGCAAGGTCAGCATCGCCGACCTGTTCGCCAGCGCCACCATCGCCCGTCAGGCCGAACTACTGGCCGGGTTGAATATCGCAACCGACGATCTTGCAACGGCACAAGGTGCCCAGCTTGCCACCGACGAACCGATTGCGGTGATCGGCATCGGGCTTCAGCTTGCCGGGGCGGACGACATCGATACATTTTGGGCTGATATCGCCCGCGGCACGGATGGCGTCCGACCACTTCCGCCCGAACGCGATCATGAAACCCGCGACATGATGGCCGCCATCGGCCGTCCGGTTCCGGCCCGCTTCCGCGAAGCCGCCTATCTTGACCGCATCTTTGATTTCGATCCGGGCCGTTTCCGCATGGCACCGGCTGACGCCGCCCTGATCGACCCGGAACAGCGCCTGTTTATCGAAACCGCCCTGATGGCGATGGAAAATGCCGGTTATGGCGGGCAGGCACTACGCGGTAAAAAGGTCGGCATTTTTGCCGGTGGCGGGGCAAACCCGGCATGGCGCGTTGCCATGGAACATGTCGCACGTGACAGGGCCGAACAGGTCTTTGCCCTTAACGTGCCCTCGAACATGGTCACACGCCTGTCCTTCCTAAAAGACTGGCACGGTCCGGCAAATATCATCGACACCGCTTGCTCGTCATCCTTGGTCGCCGTCCA
>CAMPHD010000077.1 GCA_946885765.1 uncultured Thalassospira sp. | reverse complement strand
ATGCGCCCCACAAAGTTTTCCGGAAATGGAAAGCGCAGGTTCGGGCGGCGCTGGACAACGTGATCAACGACAAACCCTTCCATCACCGGCGTCAGACCGCGTGTCACCGTTTCGACCTCAGGTAATTCGGGCATCTGGATACTCGTAAAATGAAAGGACGAAACATATCTAGAACCCGGCCCGATGATTGGCAAGCCGACATACCAAACAACATTGTCGCCATTACAAAGTAACAATGGACGATGACCGCCAAGTACATATGATTGCGCCGTTTATTGCCACCCTGCGCGTCTGCCCCACCTTACGTGCCATCCACAGGATTTCAGTCAATGGAATTTGGCGTTGATCTTTTACTGATACTTTTTGCAGTCGCTGCGTTCGCCGGCATAGTTGATTCAATTGCTGGCGGCGGCGGATTGATTACCATTCCGGCCCTGCTTTGGGCGGGTATTACACCGGCACAGGCTTTGGCGACCAACAAGCTACAGGGCAGCTTTGGCAGCCTGACCTCTTCAATTAACTTTATCCGCAAGGGTTATGTGGATCCGCGCGATATGGTCCTGGCGATTGTCCTGACCTTTGCCGGATCGGCACTTGGCACTGTGCTGGTACAAATGCTCGATGCCAGCATTCTGCTTAAAATCCTTCCGGCTCTGTTGATCCTGATTGCGCTTTATTTCCTTTTCTCACCACGCGTTGGCGATATTGATGCGCATCAGATCATCAGCAAGTCCGTCTTTGCCTTTACCGCGGGCTTTGGCATCGGCTTTTACGACGGCTTTTTCGGACCCGGTACCGGGTCGTTCTTTTCCATCGCTTTTGTGGCCTTGCTTGGTTTCAATATGACGAAAGCAACAGCCCACACCAAGGTTCTGAACTTCACATCAAACTTCGCATCACTTGTGATGTTCATTGCAGGGGGCGAAGTTGTCTGGATGATCGGCCTTGTCATGGCCGCCGGATCATTGATCGGAGCCCAGATCGGATCTCAATTGGTGATGAAAGTCGGCGCAAGGCTGGTGCGTCCGCTTCTGGTTGTCACTTCGATTGCCATTTCGATCAAACTGATCATGGATCAGTATGGCAGCACCATCAGTCAGTATTGGGATCAAATGCGTGTCTGGATCGGATAACAATCCGGCCTACCCATTCCCAAACAAACAACAAAAAACCCGCCATGACACTGTCAGGCGGGTTTTGTTTTTTTGATATTCAATTCATTCAGGCACTGGCAGCTGTTTCGATAAAGACCTCGTCATTACGGTCAATCAGGTGGCTCCAGATCGAAAACAGCAACGCGATCACGGCAATCCCTGCGCCAAGCCAGGGGATATCCTGATAGGACACGCCCTGTGTAATCGCGATACCACCAAACCAGGCACCCGCAGCGTTACCAAGATTGAAGGCCCCCTGATTAAGGGTCGATGCAAGGTTTGGGGCCTCGGTCGCCTCGTTCACCACCCGCATCTGAAGCGGCGAAACCAGTGCGAAGGAAACCACACCCCAGACAAAAACCGTTGCCACAGCCGGGATCACATTGGTGATGGTTTCGGCAAATACGACGAGTATCGCAATCAGCAGAACAAACGTCGCAATGATCGCCGGCATCAACCGCCAATCACCCAGACGGCCACCGATATAGTTGCCAATCGTCAAACCCGCCCCGAACAGCAACAACACATAGGTTACCTGCCGCGCCGAAATGCCGGTGATATTCTGCAACATCGGGGTGATATAGGTAAACACGCTGAACATGCTTGCGGCAGCCAGAACACTGATCAGCATGGCAAAGATAACCTGGGTTTTAAGCAGCGCACGGGCTTCAGCCATCAAACTACCGCCCGTTGCTGCGATCTTGCGCGGCAAACAGAAATAAAGCGCGATAGCAGCAACCATACCGATCCCCACAACCGCCCAGAAAGTCGAACGCCAGCCCAGTTCCTGGCCAAGAGCCGTGCCGAACGGAACCCCCAGCACATTGGCAAGAGTAAGCCCCGAAAACATCAGGGCAATGGCCTGAACCCGTTTATGCGGTGCGACAAGGTTAGCAGCAACCACAGCGCCAAGACCGAAGAACGCCCCATGACAGAAGGCTGTCACCACGCGGGCCGCCATCAGAAGCCAGTAGTCCGGTGCAATCGCGCACAGGAAATTACCAATGATGAAAATCGCAATCAGCATCATCAAAGCATGCCGACGATCCATTTTTGACGTTGCAATCGCAAGGAATGGCGCACCAAACGTAACACCCAGCGCATAACCGGTTACCAGCAACCCGGCATCAGGAATGCTGACACCAAGATCAGCCGCCACATCCGGCAACAAGCCCATTATGACAAACTCGGTCGTCCCGATCCCGAAGGATGCAAGCGCCAGAGCAAGAATCGGAAGGTTTCCAAAGAAACCTGTGCGGGTAACAGCAGCTGTCATGATCAATACGTCCAGAGGTGCCAGGCACCAATGCGGGATGTTGTCGGCGACAAGATTTCGCGAGATTTCCGAAATGCTTGAACCGACCGGAAATT
Source organism: uncultured Thalassospira sp. (assembly GCA_946885765.1). The sequence goes on along the minus strand of CAMPHD010000077.1, from coordinate 7,982 downwards.
GAAACGATTCAATTTTGCGTGCAGCGCACAAATTTCACCATCGCAAAATTGGCATAAAAACTATGCATTCCCGTCACAACTGAAACAGGCCCGGTTGAACACCAGACCCGTCAGCAGAACAAAATGAATAAATATGGATCAGGAAAGTTCGTCAACGATACGTTTTGCCGCTGCAACCGGATCGCTGGCCTTGGTGATCGGACGCCCGATCACCATTACATCTGTGCCCATCGTAACGGCATCACGCGGTGTGACGATACGTTTTTGATCGTCTGAGCTTGACCAAGTCGGACGAATACCCGGCGTGATCAATTTGAAATCCGCGCCACAAGCTGCACGTACTGCGGTCACTTCCTGTGCGGAACAGACAACTCCATCCAAACCGGCCTTTTGGGTCAGTTCGGCAAGTTTGACGACACGCTCGCTGATCGGCCCTGCAAGACCGACATCATCAAGATCACCCTGATCAAGGCTGGTAAGGACCGTTACGGCAATCACCCACGGGGCATCAACACCAGCCTTGTCCGCAGCTTCACGCGCGGCTTCCCCGGCACGCTTCATCATTTCAAGACCGCCCGTCGCATGAACATTCACGATCTTGAGGCCAAGTGGCGTTACGGCACGAATGGCACCGGCAACGGTATTGGGAATGTCGTGATATTTGACGTCCAGAAAAATCGGCAATCCGGCTTTGGCAACTTCACGGACACCTTGCGGGCCATGGGCAGCAAAGAATTCCTTGCCAAGCTTCGCACCGCCAATCACCCCGGACAGATTTGAAGCCAGATCAATTGCATGGGCAAGATCAGTGGTATCAATGGCGCAAAAAATGCGATCGTGAGGGGCAAGCTTGTCGGTCATGGTGTCCTCCGGCGGGCTGGAATTTCATCATCGGCCCACGAAGATGCGACGGACCGGGCATGACTTAGCCGATTTCGCCCGAAATACCAATCCCGAATTGGGCATGACCTTTGCCGGTCTTCCCTTCAGGACGCCTTCTGCTGGCTGATCGCCTTGTGAGCATTCGAAGTGTCGCCGCCGGTTTCTTCCGGACGCAACCGGCGCAATTCGCTATCCATACGCTTGACGGCGCGACGATGTTTGCCATGTACCAGCCATTCATACGTCAACCCGATGCCAAGCCCGATCAACAGTGCCACCATGATCGGCAAGAAAAGCGGCATATCGACTTCATAGGGCAACGGCCACAATGACAGCGTAACCAGCGCCCGGTTCGACACGGCAAAAATCGCAATCAGGATCGCAAGCGGGATGGAAATGATCCAGTAAAGAATGCGCATTTCAACTCCTCGTGCCGACTGGCAAAAAGGCAGGGGTCATAGCCCACACACCGACCGAAACCGGCGAATGGACCCGATATGGTCAAACGGAAACATGTGCAAATGAATTTGCAACCACCCTGCAGAATTTCCACAAGACTGGTTTAGCGCAGTTCACACGCCAACAGCAAGCCGATCAAACGGTCCGCAATCAGTTAAGACGTTCACGCAACTGCTTGCCGGTTTTGAAATAGGGAACCTTTTTCTCGCCCACAGGTACGGCTTCACCGGTACGCGGATTGCGTCCGACCCGGGAATCACGCTGTTTTACGGAAAATGCGCCAAAACCACGTAGCTCGACACGATCCCCGCGTGCCAGCGCCTCGGTAATTTCGTCAAAGATCGTCGCCACGATCCGCTCAACATCGCGCTGATACAGATGAGGGTTCATCTCGGCCAGCCGGGCGATCAGTTCTGATTTTGTCATATTCAGGCCCCATCCTGTTCGTTCTGACAGATATCTAATCAACCAAAGGTTAGATTACGTCACGTCGGCGCTTTCATTCAGGTTGCCAGACAGTCAGCAAACCGTCAAGTTTAAGCCCCTCAGATGACAGCATTTTTCCGATATTTCCTTCAAACAATGCCGTCATGAGGGAGTCTTCCGGATAATCAATTTCAAGCGGCACGACTGCCGCATCCGGAGATACTCCCATTTCGTCCTGTAGCCAGCGCAAAGCTTCGCGGCGGCCACCAATCTCGTCGATCAGGCCATTGGCAACAGCCTGCTGACCGGTATAAACACGGCCATCGGCCAGTTGACGCACGGTTTCGGTATCCATGCCGCGTCGTTCGGCAACCATGTCGACAAACACGCCAAACATGTCTGAAATCAGGCTTTCCATAGCCGTTCGCGCGGCATCATCCGTCGGCTCGAACGGGTTCGGAACGGCTTTAAGCGGCCCGCTTTTAACCGTCAGCGGCTCTACACCAAGTTTTTCCAATGTGCCGGTAAAGTTCATCGACTGGAAAATCACACCGATTGATCCGGTCACCGTTCCGCGATGAGCGATAATGTGATCAGCAGCAATTGCCGTCATATAACCGCCAGACGCGGCAACAGTTCCCATTTCGGCAACGATCGGGCGGGTTTCCCCGATCCGGCGCAGGCTTTCAAAAAGCGCTTCACCACCGACCATCGTACCGCCAGGGCTGTTGATATGGACAATCAGACCCGCAACATCGCTGTCTTCCTCGATCTGTTCCAGCGCATCAAGAAGGTAGGGATCTTCGGTAATCACCCCTTCGATATTTACCTCTACAATACGGGGGCCAATAGCACCCCATACGGCGTCGTCCGCTCCGCTGCGTGCAAAGGCAACAACAATGGCAATGATAACGGCCACCGCCGCCAGTACCCGCCATCGAAAAATCGATTTTTTCAAACGTCGACGGTCAAGAAGGATATCGGCATCAAGTGCCATTTAATGCGCCCCAGTATACAGTAATGAACTAACAGCTTCAAAAACCTGCCTTTTCAAATGGTTTTTCTTCATTCGCTTGGCAAGGACAAAAACTGTTTGAAATCAAAATTCTCGCTAAAAAATGACACCGCGACGGCAAAGTCGCGTCCAAACCGGGAATTTTGGGCAAAAGCGATAAAAAAACGGGCCGTGCAAAGCACGACCCGTCTTTCTGATCTGCCAAGCAGACCCTGTTCGATCAGGAACAGATGCCTTATTCGGCACCTTCCTGTTTCTTGCGAAGTGCTTCGCCGAGAATATCGCCGAGCGATGCACCGCTGTCAGCCGAACCGTAATCCGCCATGGCTTTCTTCTCGTCAGCAACTTCAAGAGCTTTGACCGAGAGGGTAACCTTGCGGGTTTTGGCGTCGATCGTGGTAACACGCGCATCGACTTTCTCGCCAACCGCGAAACGTTCCGGACGCTGATCCGAACGGTCACGTGCGAGTTCAGCCTTACGGATGAAGCCTTTAAGATCGGTGCCACCAACAGCAACCTCGATACCACCGTCGTTAACTTCGGTGATTTCACAGGTTACGGTCTCGCCGCGTTTGATGCCGGTAACGGCTTCTTTGAACGGGTCACCCGAAAGCTGCTTGATGCCAAGCGAGATGCGTTCTTTCTCGACGTCAACGTCAAGAACCTTGGCTTTGACGATGTCACCTTTTTTGTATTCTTTGATGACTTCTTCACCAGCACGGTCCCATGACAGGTCCGAGAGGTGAGCCATGCCGTCGATACCGCCCAGAAGGCCAATGAACAGACCGAATTCGGTGATGTTCTTGACTTCGCCTTCGATCTCGGACTCGACCGGATGAGCGGCCAGGAAGGCATCCCACGGGTTCGAGGTGCACTGCTTGAGACCAAGCGAGATGCGGCGTTTCTGTGCATCGACGTCGAGCACCATGACTTCGACTTCCTGCGAGGTCGAAACGATTTTGCCCGGGTGGATGTTTTTCTTGGTCCAGGACATTTCGGAAACGTGGACCAGACCTTCGACACCGGCTTCGAGTTCGACGAATGCGCCGTAGTCGGTGATGTTGGTGACACGGCCTTCGAATTTCGAACCGACCGGGTATTTGGCTTCGACACCTTCCCACGGATCAGCTTCGAGCTGTTTCATGCCAAGCGAGATACGCTGGGTTTCGCTGTTGAAGCGGATAACCTGAACCTTGACGGTCTGACCGATCTGAAGTGCTTCAGACGGATGGTTGATACGCTTCCATGCGATGTCGGTAACGTGCAGCAAGCCATCAACGCCGCCGAGATCGACGAATGCGCCGTAATCGGTGATGTTTTTGACAACGCCGTCAAGAACCTGACCTTCCTGAAGGTTCTGGATCAGTTCGGCACGCTGTTCAGCACGGGTTTCTTCGAGAACGGCACGACGCGAAACCACGATGTTACCGCGCGAACGATCCATTTTCAGGATCTGGAACGGCTGCGGATTGTTCATCAGCGGGGTAACGTCGCGAACCGGACGGATGTCAACCTGGCTGCCCGGCAGGAATGCCACGGCGCCCGACAGGTCGACAGTGAAGCCGCCTTTAACACGACCAAAGATGGTGCCGTCGACGCGTTTGCCTTCGTTGAACTGTTTTTCCAGTTCGACCCAAGCTTCTTCGCGACGCGCTTTTTCGCGCGACAGAACGATCAGGCCATCTTTGTTTTCATAGCGATCGACATAAACATCAACGGTATCGCCGATATTAACGTCGCCTGCGCCAAATTCTTTGAGCGGCACGCGGCCTTCGGACTTCAGACCCACGTCGACGATTGCATCGTCGTCGGTGGTTTTGACGACCGTACCGGTCATCACGCGGCCAATAAAGCCCTCGTCTTCAGAACCGAGGCTTTCGGCCAGCAGGGCGGCGAAATCTTCGCCGGTGGAGAATTGTGCTTGTTCAGCGGCTGTCATTAAAGAGACTTCCTTTCGAGTGTATCGTCACTATTCCGGCCAATCGGTTGTATCCGATGGTCTTGCCACAAAATCGTGGCGGGTTTTTGCCAATCGATTTCCCGATCCCGTTCGCGAAAAACCAAACGGTTTTCCATAGACGAAAAGGTGAACGCACATGTCGTTCACCTTAGGGTAACAACCCCTGAGATCGTTCTGTCGCTTGACGGTTAAAACGCCCGTGTGTCAGTCATTCTCGCCCATATGGGTCCGAATATGCGCCATGACTGCATTAAACACCGCATCAGCATTCAGACGATCCGTATCGATATGGATTGCGTCCGATGCCATCTTAAGCGGCGCAACGTCCCGCGCACTGTCTCGAGCATCCCGTTCTTCAAGCTCCTTGAGAACGCGCTCGTATATAGCAGCGGGATTTTTTTCCTGCAACTGTTTGAACCGACGGTTTGCACGTTCTTCGACACTGGCCGTCAGATAGAACTTGATCGGAGCATCCGGACAAACAACCGTCCCGATGTCGCGGCCATCAAGAACGGCACCGCGTTTACCGTCAGGCGGGCTACCGGCAAGGTTCCGCTGAAAGTCTAGCAACACCGCGCGAACCTTTGGAATCGCAGCAACTTTTGATGCTGCACTGCCGACTTCTTCGCTGCGAAGTTCTTCGCCGTCAAGATCGTTGGCCACGAGTTTTTCCGCCGCTCCGACCGCCGCATCCTCGTCCGAAGGATCGAGCCCAAGCGCCAAAACCTTTGCCCCCGTCGCCCGGTACAAAAGACCGGTATCAAGATAGGCATAGTCCATTGCCGCAGCGACTCGACGCGCCAAAGTACCTTTTCCCGATGCTGCCGGTCCGTCAATTGCGATGATCATGCGCGGGTGCCCCTGTCTGTTTTGATGTCACTTATAATTTGTGTGCCAAGAACCGCTTTACGAGCCCCGGAATGCGAATAACGGAAACCGGACACGAAACAGATTATGAACCCGCCGGAGCAAGGTTAGCCCCCAATTTACGCATCAGCGCCTCAAAACTCGGGAAGCTGGTCGCAATTGGGTTGGCATCATCAACCGCAACCGGATCATTCGCGCCCAGTCCAAGGATAAGGAACGACATCGCAATACGATGATCAAGATGGGTTTCAACCATGCCACCGCCGGGTACTTCACCACCCGTGACGATCAGGTCGTCACCTTCGATACGGTGAATGACCCCGTTTACCGCGAGACCATCCGCCACAGCGGCAAGACGATCTGATTCCTTGACACGCAATTCTTCAAGTCCGCACATCCGGGTTTCACCCTGCGCATAGGCAGCAGCAGCAGCCAGCACCGGATATTCATCAATCATCGATGGCGCACGTTCTGCCGGCACCACGATGCCGGTCAGCCGATTTTTACCACTCACGACAAGATCGCCGATGGTTTCACCGGCTTCTTCACGTTCGTTGGCAATCGTAATGTCGCCGCCCATTTCAATAAGGGTCGTTATCAGGCCGGTCCGCAAGGGGTTCAAACAAACGTCACGAATGGTAACCTGTGACTCTGGATTGATCAAAGCCGCCACCAGCGGGAATGCTGCAGAGCTCGGATCTGTTGGCACCACAATGTCGGCGGCCTTCATTTCGACCGGGCCCGTCAGGCTGACCGTGCGCCCACCATCATCATTGATGCTAACGTCAACATCGACACCGAAATGGCGCAACATGCGTTCGGTGTGATCACGCGATGGTTTCGGTTCGATCACGGTGGTCGTTCCAGCCGTATTCAGGCCAGCCAGCAACACAGCGGACTTGACCTGTGCGGATGCCATCGGAAGCGTATAGGTCACCGGTTTTGCTTCATCGGTTCCGATGACTGCCATTGGCGGGCGACCACGTTCACGTGTGATGAATTGCGCACCGAATTCCGCCAGCGGATCGGCAACCCGCCCCATCGGGCGCTTGCAAAGCGACGCGTCACCGGTAAAGAAAGTGGTGATCGGATGGGTCGCAACAATTCCCGCCATCAGCCGGATACCGGTTCCGGCATTGCCCATGTCAATAACGCTATCAGGTTCACGCAAGGCACCAACCCCGACACCGGTCACATGCCAGGTCCCGTCTTCGTCACGGGTCACCGTCGCGCCAAGTTTGCGCATGGCTTCTGCGGTCGCCAGAACATCTTCACCTTCGAGAAGGCCGGTAATTTTCGTCTCGCCAATGGCAAGACCGCCAAACATCAGGGAACGATGGGAAATCGATTTGTCACCGGGAACCCGTATGTCGCCGTTAAGAGCACGGGACTTCAGCGATTGAAGCGGACGTTTGGTCTGCGAGGAGCTCATCGGGCCTGCCTGTCTATTCTTGTTGTGACCATCTAATCATCAGTTTTCGGTCATTGAAACGCGCTTTGATGCAGCCGCAATTCCGGGCGCAAATGACGCGTTCGATTACCGGGGGCAAACTCGTATCATATGCGCTTTTGACGCACCAGTATCGAAGCCAAATTTTGCTTCAAGTTTATGGCAGCCTGTGGCGCTGAATCCCGCCTTTTGAACGCTTGTGGAAAAATCGGACAATTTCCTTTTGACAAGCCCGTCCCAAGATGGCAATTGGGCCAATCAGTAGAAGGCTAATTCGGCCTTCAACCCATTCTTTGATGATAACGGTATTTAAGAGGGTTTGCCGTAATGTCAGCACGCGGTAAGAAACGTCATTGCCTAGCCTGCGGTACCAAATACTATGATTTGAATCGTACGCCGGTCGTGTGCCCCAAATGCGCAACCCCCGACGGGGTGACCAAAGTCAAGAAAGCCGCGGTTGCAAAGCCGAAGCCGGAAGAAGACGAAGATCTTGATGATGACGTCGATCTTGATGACGATGTCGACACCGATATCGACGACGATATCCTTGAGGATGCGTCTGATCTTGGTGAAGACGACGATGATCTTGGAGAAGTCCTTGAACATGTCGAAAGCGACGAAGACGACCGCTAGGATTTTTTGAAAATAGGTCTTGCCAAGATTTGGCGAACCTTCTAAATATCCCCCGCGCCGCGACGGAAACACATGATTTCGTTGCGACGCGGACTAAAATGGGGCCGTAGCTCAGTTGGGAGAGCGCTACAATGGCATTGTAGAGGTCGTCAGTTCGATCCTGATCGGCTCCACCATCAAAACCCGTCGCCTAAAGCGACGGGTTTTGTCGTTTCAGGATCATTTTCCCAAATAGATAAGGCCACCCACAGTGGCGACCTTCAAAAGTGTCTGAATGTAAAATCCTGCTT
>CAMPHD010000076.1 GCA_946885765.1 uncultured Thalassospira sp. | reverse complement strand
ACCTGCGACCGATGCTGCGTCCTGCAGGGCAGTACGAACAACTTTGGCCGGGTCGATGATGCCGGCTTTGACCAGGTTGGTGTATTCACCTTTCTGGGCATCGAAGCCGAATTCAACATCAGCCTGCTCAAGCAGCTTGCCAGCGACAACCGCGCCGTCAACACCTGCGTTCTGAGCGATCTGACGGACCGGAGCCTGCAGCGCGCGACGAACGATGTCGACACCAATGGTCTGATCGTGGTTTTCACCTTCAACACCGTCAAGAGCGCGGGTTGCATACAGCAGAGCCGTACCACCACCAGCAACAATGCCTTCTTCAACAGCAGCACGGGTTGCGTGCAGGGCATCGTCAACGCGGTCTTTACGTTCTTTCACTTCGATTTCGCTTGCGCCACCGATTTTGATCACAGCAACACCGCCAGCAAGTTTCGCCAGACGTTCCTGCAGTTTCTCACGGTCGTAATCGGAAGAGGTCTCTTCGATCTGTGCACGAATCTGGCCAACGCGGGCTTCGATCTGGGCTTTCTCACCGGCACCATCAACGATGGTGGTTTCTTCTTTGGTGATGGTGATCGATTTCGCGGTACCGAGCATATCGAGCGTTACACTCTCAAGCTTGATGCCGAGATCTTCGGAGACAACCTGACCACCGGTAAGGATGGCAATGTCTTCGAGCATTGCTTTGCGACGGTCGCCGAAGCCCGGTGCTTTGACAGCAGCGATTTTCAAACCACCACGCAGCTTGTTGACGACCAGCGTTGCAAGAGCTTCGCCTTCGACGTCTTCAGCAATGATCAGAAGCGGTTTACCCGACTGAACGGCAGCTTCCAGAAGCGGCAGCAGCGGCTGCAGCGATGAAACTTTTTTGTCGAACAGAAGAACATACGGGTTGTCCATTTCCGCGACCATCTTTTCCGGATTGGTCACGAAATACGGCGACAGGTAACCACGGTCGAACTGCATCCCTTCGACAACGTCGAGCTCGGTGTGCAGGCCTTTGGCTTCCTCGACGGTGATAACACCTTCGTTGCCAACTTTTTCCATGGCTTCAGCGATCATGTCGCCAACTTCACGGTCACCGTTAGCGGAAATGTTACCAACCTGTGCGATTTCATCCTTGCCGGCAACTTTACGCGCACGGCCAGAGATGGCTTCGATCACTTTGATGGTAGCAAGATCGATACCGCGCTTCAGGTCCATCGGGTTCATGCCGGCAGCAACAGATTTGTTGCCTTCACGAACGATTGCCTGTGCGAGAACTGTTGCAGTGGTGGTGCCATCACCAGCCATATCGGCGGTTTTCGAGGCAACTTCGCGCAGCATCTGTGCGCCCATGTTTTCGAACTTGTCAGAAAGTTCGATTTCCTTGGCAACCGAAACACCGTCTTTGGTCACGCGCGGTGCGCCAAAGGATTTTTCGATGACAACGTTACGGCCTTTCGGACCAAGCGTCACTTTAACGGCATCAGCAAGGATGTCGACACCGCGCAGCATTTTCGCGCGTGCGTCGGTGGAGAATTTTACTTCTTTAGCAGCCATAATATTCTTTCCTCTCTATGAGACGGATGAACGTGGATTTAAGTCACCAGAAGGCTGACTTATTCCATGATGCCCATAATGTCGGACTCTTTCATGATCAGCAGCTCTTCGCCATCGACCTTGACTTCGGTGCCCGACCATTTGCCGAACAGAACCTTGTCACCAGCCTTGACATCCAGCGCGACAAGCGAGCCGTCTTCTTTGCGAACACCGGAACCGACAGCGATGATCTCGCCTTCCTGCGGTTTTTCTTTCGCGGTATCCGGGATAATGATGCCACCGGCAGTCTTGGTGTCGGATTCGACACGACGCACCAGCACACGATCATGTAACGGACGGAACTTCATGTTAGACAACTCCGTGTTTAAGTATGGCTCGATTAAGTACAAAACTAACCGGGATGAGCCCGTATTAGCACTCACCCCCGGCGAGTGCCAATAGGATGTATTGAAGCCATCGGATTTTGTCAACAGAAGAGAGAGGAAGGTCGCAAAAATGTCATGATTTCAGCGATTTTTTCGCGCTTGCGAAACCATCGGCTACCACCATCAATCAGATGAATAAATATCATCTTTTGCAGGCAAACCGCAATGCTTCCCAACTGCTATCACGGATGCCCCCATAGGCCAAGACGATATACCGTCTTATTCACTGGCACGGATACGCAGAACCCGTCCCGACGAGGCATCCGTCAGTAAATATATCATGCCATCCGGCCCCATACGAACATCACGGATACGTTCTCCCAAATCTTCAAGCATTCTTTCCTCGCCGGTAATCCGGTCCCCATCCCGGTCCAGCCGCACCAGTAAACGACCGGCAAGCGCCCCGACGAAGATATCACCCTGCCATTCATCAACCTGATCACCGGTGTAAAACGCCATGCCCGACGGTGCGATCGAAGGGACCCAATAATGGATTGGCAGTTCCATGCCTTCCTTCTCTTTACCGACGCCTATCTCGCCGCCAAAGTATTCCTGTCCGTGAGTTATGACCGGCCAACCATAATTCTTTCCGGCTTCAGGGATATTCACCTCGTCTCCGCCGCGGGGGCCATGTTCATGAAGCCATAACTCTCCGCTTTCTGGATTCAATGCCGCCCCTTGCGGATTGCGATGGCCATAAGACCAGATTTCGGGCATGACCCCGTCCCGCCCGACAAAGGGATTGTCAGCAGGTACAGAACCGTCCGGCGCAACACGCACAACCGTTCCAAGGTGATTGCTCAGATTTTGTGCCTCGTCCCGCAATGAAGATCGCTCGCCCAATGTCACAAAGAGATTGCCATCCGGCGCAAATACCAGCCGCGATCCAAAATGCTTGTTACCGCTATAGGATGGCTGCTGTTGAAAGATGACTTCGACGTTCGATAGCCACTTGTTGCTGTCATCAAGAACCGCGCGCGCCACCGCCGTCGCATTTTCTCCCTGACTGCGCGGCTCGGCGTAACTCAGATAAATCTGCCGATTGTTTTCAAAATCGGGATCAAGCGCAACATCAAGCAACCCGCCCTGCCCCGAAGCATAAACCTCGGGCACGCCACTTAGCCCCGCGGACAAACTTCCATCCGGTGCCATCAGTCGAAGCCTGCCTTCCCGTTCAGTAATCAGAGCTGATCCATCCGGCAGGAAAGCCATCGCCCAAGGATAACTCAGCCCGGTTGCGACTTCTTCGACAATGACCGTGCCATGCCCGGTCTGTTCACGGTGGATTTCTCTAGCCTGCAACTGTGTCTGCGCAAAAGGGACAAGCGCGAAAATTATCATTATCACGGAACCCGCAAAGACGGTCTTCTTCCTGTGGTTAATTACAACAGATGTCATCGTTGCCTCTCCTCATGTGACTGACGGAGAATATGACTTGCTGTACGAAACAGCCAATCCGTCGTCCTAAATCATTGCCAGATTAATGATGATTGTTGTTCAAACGCAGGCGAGGCAAGGACGTTCCTCAACACAAACCTGTGAGTGTGAAGCAAATCTCAGCATTGGAACCGACCATACGTCTCTTGCTGCAGGGCAAAAGGTTGTATACAGATCAATTACCTAGGTAACGGGTATCTGCACGACAGGTCTGAACATATCCAGACAGTTTTGATACTCCAACTCCACAACATAAATACAAACGGGCAGGAGGAACATCCGTGCTTCTTCAACTTTTCCCTCTATGGGCCGCACTTCTGTCGCTGCTGGCCTATTTTGTACCGGGGACTTTTACATCCATGAGCGGGGCGATCATTCCGCTTCTGACGGTCATTATGCTGGCGATGGGCCTGACGCTAACCACGCGCGATTTTGCAAATGTTGCAAAAAGCCGCAAAGCGATGGCGGTTGGTGTGGTGCTGCAATTTCTGATCATGCCTGCGGCCGCATGGGCGGTGGCAACCCTGTTTGGTTTTGGGCCTGAACTGATGATCGGCATGCTGCTGGTCGGCAGCGTTGCGGGCGGCACATCATCCAATGTCATGTGTTATCTGGCCAAAGGGGATACCGCGCTGTCGATTTCGATGACTGCGGCTTCCACCATTATCGGTGTTTTCCTGACCCCGGTTCTGGCATCCTTCTTTGCCGGGCAAAGCATTGATGTACCGGTTCAGCCGATGTTGATGACGCTTCTTCAGGTGGTTCTTGTCCCTGTTGCGATCGGGGTGGCACTGAATGAATTCGCCTCGAAATGGATCCGCAAGATCGAAGGACTTTTCCCCTATGTCTCAATGCTTGCAATCCTGCTGATCATTGCGATTGTTGTTGCTCTTAATGCCGGGAAAATTGCCACAGTCGGCCTGATTGTCGCTTTCGCCGTTATACTGCACAACGCCATCGGTCTTGCCCTTGGTTACGGCATCACGGCCCTGCTTGGATTTGACCGCAAGATTTGCCGCACCATTGCCTTTGAAGTCGGCCTGCAGAATTCCGGCCTAGCCACAGCACTGGCACTGAAATTCTTCACCCCGACAGCTGCCCTTCCCGGTACGCTTTTCAGCGTCTGGCACAATATTTCGGGTTCGCTTCTGGCCGGATACTGGAGCCGCAAACCGATTGCAGACGATGCGGATGGACCAAAGGATGGCGTTACCCGGTCTCTTTGATCCAAGAGATTAAAACGACACCTCACACTGCATAATACAGAAACAGGCCGATGTCTTTTCGATGTCATCAGCCTGTTTTGTTTTTTTTGCAGTCTCACGATCCCGGACACACATAGTATTACGCTGGTAATCCATTCGTCCTTACAGCCCGCACCGCGCTATCTCGGCGCCATTGTGACGGCGTCACCCCCATATATTTTTTGAACGCCCGCTGAAAGGCGGCTTCGGACTGATAGCCCGCCAAATCGGCAACTGCTCCAGTCGAAATATTGCTTTTCCCTAGTTCCTTCGCTGCCAGCGTCATGCGGATATCGAGCAGAAAGTCATTGGCCGAATGGCCCAAACGTTCCTGAAAATGGCGCACCAGAGTAGCGCGCGACATATTACAGATATCGGCAAGTTCCGGCAGGGTCCATGGTCGCGCCGGATCATCAAGCATAGCCCCGAGGGCCGGGGCAAGACGCGGATGCCCCGCAAGAGCCAGAAGCCCCATCGGCGCGGTTTCGGTTTCACTGGCAAGACGCAGTGCGAGTGTGAACAGAGCCGCCGAGTAGGCATTAAGCATCGCCCCGCCACCAAGACACTCGCCATCGGCTTCTGCCCGCATCAGGGCCACCAGATTCGCCAGACGGCTACCGGTCGCACTGTTTGCCCGGCTTTCGGTCTCAATACCAGCACGAACAATCAGCCTTTCGGGCAGATAACGCAGCAATACCCGATCATAAGGGGATGCCAGAAAGAAGCTGCCGCACAGCATATCGAACGGCTCGCCCGTACCGCTGTTTTCATTGATGACGACATTTGTCCCATATCGCCGCACCACCGGTTTGGCTCGGTGTCCACTGCCGTCATGCAGGTAATGCTCCCCGCCCCCCGGTAACAACAGGATATCCCCCGCCGTCAGACGGGTATTTCCCGACCCAGCCCAGTCATCCAGAACCGCTTCCCCCTTTAGCACGATGTGATAGGGGATTTCACCTTTGGCTACAGCATTATGAGGCAATGCCCAAGGCGCACCAAAGGAACAACGAATATCCAGAGTGCCACTTACCGGCATCAGGGCAAACAGTTGGCTAAGCCAATCGGCACTTGGCAACATCACCCCCTAAAATGAGACTATAGAGCATATTTTCAACACTTAATGACACTAACAAACTCATTTCTCGGTCGTAAAGTCTGTTCATAGACAGCACGAACTTACACCAAGGAGTTACACATCATGTCTCGTATTTCTTATCCGGCGATTGAAACCGCAACTGGTGCAACCGCCGAAGTTTTTACCCAGGTCAAAAAGGCCGCAGGCAGCGTACCAAATGCCTATGCCACTATCGGATCACTGGCACCCGATACGCTCAAAACCATTCTGAATGCCGAAGGTGTTCTGGCATCAGGCACTCTTTCCAAACAGGATCGCGAAACCATCAAGCTGGTGGTCAGTGAGGTTGCCGGTTGCGATTACTGTGTCGCAGCCCACAGCTTCCTCGGCAAATTGGCAGGTATTGCCCCGGACACCCTTGCTGATATTCGCAACGGCAAACCGACCGGCGACCCGAAACGCGATGCCCTGATAAGCTTTGTCCGTGCGCTGCAACAGTCAAACGGTACGGTTGCCGAAGCTGACTTCAACGACATCAAGGCTGCCGGATACAGCGATACCCAACTGGTTGAAATCAGCCTTGCGATTTCCCTGATTACCTTCACCAACATCTTCAACCGCATCAATGACACTGTCGTCGACTTCCCGTCGATTGACTGACATCGCATGGGGTATCTTCCTCTATATGCAAACACCCCGCAGTCATGGACTGCGGGGTGTTTGTGTTTCCAGAAGAAAGCAGCAGAGTTTTATTCCACCGTAACCGACTTGGCGAGGTTACGGGGCTGATCAACATCCGTACCCTTGTGAACAGCCACATGATACGCCAGCATCTGCACTGGAATCGTATAAAGGATCGGGGCGACGAAATCGGCAACCTTTGGCAGTTCAACCGTGGCGGATGCCATATCGCCAAGCTTCGCAAGTCCCTCTGCATCCGAAAGGAAAATCACCCGCCCGCCGCGTGCGGCTGCTTCCTGCATATTCGATGCGGTCTTTTCAAACAGCTCGTCGGACGGCGCAATCACGATGATCGGTACCGACTGATCAATCAGGGCAATCGGGCCGTGCTTCATCTCGCCCGCGGCATATCCTTCGGCGTGGATATAGGAAATTTCCTTTAGCTTCAGCGCCCCTTCCATCGCAATCGGATAGCCAAGACCACGCCCCAGATAAAGCACATCGCGTGCATCGGCGATATTGATCGCAAGCTCGCGAATCTCATTGTCATGATGAAGAACTTCCGCCGCATGTTTTGGCACTTCGGTCAGGGCATTGACGATGGCGGCCTCTTCGTCCTTGGCCAGCGTCCCGTTATCGCGCCCAATCGTCACCGCAAGACAGGCCAGAACCGTCAATTGCGTGGTAAAGGCCTTGGTCGAGGCAACACCGATTTCCGGCCCGGCATAGGTCAGCAACACCACATCGCTTTCGCGTGCAATCGTGCTTTCGGCAACATTGACGATGGAAACAATTTTCTGGCCCTTGGACTTCGCATAACGAAGGGCTGCCAGCGTATCAAGCGTCTCGCCCGACTGCGAAAGGAACAGCGCAACGCCCCCTTTTGGAAGCGGCGGGCAGCGGTAACGGAATTCGGACGCGATATCAACATCAACGCCCAGTCCGGCATAGCGTTCAATCCAGTGCTTTGCCACCATACCGGCATAGTAAGACGTACCGCACGCCACAATCGTCAACCGGCTGACATCATTAAACGAAAACGGCATATCAGGCAGCTTGATCGTGCGCGTCGCCGGATTGATGAAAGCATGCAGCGTATCGCCGATTACCGCTGGCTGTTCGAAAATTTCCTTCTGCATGAAATGGTTATAGTTACCCTTGCCCATCATGGCACCGGAAACCGCCGAAAGCTTGGTTTCGCGGGTAACGTCATTATCATGCTCGTCCCGGACCTGAACGCCATCGCGGGTCACTTCGACCCAATCACCTTCCTCAAGGTAAATCAGGCGGTTCGTCAGGTGCGACAGTGCCATCGCGTCCGAACCAAGATACATCTCGCCCTCGCCCAAACCAACCGCAAGCGGTGTACCGCGTCGCGCACCAAAAATCACGTCATGCTGCCCCGCAATCATGATCACAAGTGCAAAGGCACCCTCAATGCGATGCAGGGTCGCTGCAACCGCATCACGCGGCGATTTGCCCAGATCAAGAAATTCCGACACAAGATGAACAATAACCTCGGTATCGGTATCCGTGGCAAAAACCCGGCCCTTGCTGGAAAGCTCCGCCTTGATTTCCTGATAATTTTCAATGATGCCGTTATGCACCACTGCGACCTTGCCGTCGGTGTGCGGATGAGCATTGTTTTCGGTTGGTACGCCATGCGTTGCCCAACGGGTGTGACCAATCCCGACATCGCCCGACAGTGGTTGTTCAACAAGACGGTTGGCAAGATTGATCAGCTTGCCCTCGGCACGGCGACGGTCGATATGACCATTCACAAGCGTTGCAATCCCGGCACTGTCATAGCCCCGATATTCAAGCCGCTTGAGCCCCTCAAGAATACGGTCGCTGACGCTGTTCTTGCCGATAATGCCGATAATACCGCACATATTACTGTCTTCCCCGTCGAAATTTTGCCCGTCGCACGCAAATGCGGCGCGTCAATTACCATTATTTGCCCAGAAGGGCCTTCATCTTTTCGCGAAATAACTTGGCCCACCCCGGCTTATCAAGCCGTTGTGCGCGCTCGATCACCAAGGCATCGGCCTCGACCGTGCCAGTAATCGTGCTGCCAGCACCAATAATGGCCCCCTCACCTATTGTTACGGGGGCAACCAATGCCGAATTGGAACCAATAAATGCACCTGCCCCGATATCGGTATGCTGTTTGCGGTAACCGTCGTAATTGCACGTGATGGTCCCGGCCCCGATATTGGCCTTTGCCCCGACCCGGGCATCACCGATATAGCTCAGGTGATTGACTTTCGCGCCGTCTTCAACAACGGCCTTTTTGATCTCGACAAAGTTGCCAACCCTAGCCCCGGCACCAATTTCCGCCCCCGGCCGCAACCGGGCATAGGGACCGATATCGGCCTTATCACCCACGACACAGCTTTCAAGATGGCTAAAGGCCTTGATCGTCACGTCATCGCCAACCGTAACACCCGGTCCAAAAACTACATTTGGTTCGATAATCACATCACGGCCCAGTTTGGTGTCGCTCGCCAGATAAACCGATCCCGGATCAATCAGGGTCGCACCATTGGCCATCGCCGCCTCGCGCAAGCGTTCCTGTATCAGCGCCTCGGCCACGGCAAGCTGGCTTCTGGAATTCACCCCAAAGGTTTCTTCTTCGGCGACCTCGACCGCGGCACAGCTATTGCCGTTTGCACGCGCCACCTCGACCGCGTCGGTCAGGTAATATTCGCCCTTGGCATTGGCTTTTCCAATTGCTTCAAGGGTTTCAATCATGCTTTCAGCACGGAAGCACATCACACCGGAATTGCAGAAATTGATCGCACGCTGCGTATTGTCACATTCCTTGTCTTCAACAATCGCCAGCAACTCGCCATTTCCCGGATCGGCAACAAGGCGCCCGTAGCCAGTCGGGTCTTCCGGGCGAAAGCCCAGAACCGCAACCGCGTGATCGCCCTCCTCACGCGCGGCAACAAGGCGTGACAAGGTTTCAGCGGTAAAAAGCGGGCTATCGGCATAAAGCACAAGGATATTGCCCATAAGGCCACGAAGGGCCTCTTTGGCGGCAAGCACCGCGTGCGCCGTTCCAAGCCGCTCCGTTTGTTCGAATGTCGGATGCGGGGAAACGGCATCGATCAGTTTGGGCATATCGGGTCCGACGACAACCATGGTTTTGGCTGCGTTCAGATGGGCCGCAGTATCAATTACATGATTGACCATCGGCTTGCCTGCAACCTTGTGCATGACCTTCGGAAACGCGCTTTTCATTCGCGTTCCCATACCCGCAGCCAGAACCACAACACTTAATTCACGCGACATGCTTTAACCCTGTAGTGCCATGCGTTGCACGGCGTCCCCTTTGTTTTCGAGCCGGTTACAATATGCCAGTCCGAAACTGTCACAACCGATTTGAAACAACTCCTAACCTATAATCCCCAAAGGCAAAAGCCCCGAAAGAATCACGTTTTGTTACCTCGTGTTAGCAGATGTTACCGTTTGTTAATGGCACCATTTCGGTTAAGGTCCGATAAACTGGTATTCGTTTTCAAAGGCAGCATCGCAAAATGGCAAAATTCATCCTGTTCGACCTTGATGGCACCCTGATTGACGGGGTCGATGATCTGCTGTTTGCAATGAACGAAACCCTTGCAGACCATGACCTTGCGCCACTCGTCCGTCATGAACTCGAAGCGATGCTGGGCGATGGCACCAAAATGTTGACCAAACGCGCCTTTAACGCGCGCGGTGTTGCGATTGATGGCCCGCAACTTGATGACTACGAAGCCGATTTCACCACGCGCTATATCGGCACCGACTATGCCCATACCCGGCTGTTTGAAAATGCCGAGGCAACCCTTCGCAATCTGGCGTCCGATGGCTGGATCATCGGTCTGGCATCAAACAAACCGACAGCCCCCTGCAAACGTATTCTTGAACGGCTGGGTGTGTCCGATTTATTTGCCGTGATTGCCGGGGGTGATGCAACGTCAGTCAAAAAACCCGATGGCGGCCATTTAGCATTCGCCCTTGATCAATCCGGATATGATCGGGCACGGGGTGATATTGCCATCATGGTTGGCGATCACGCCAATGATGTGAATGCTGCGCGCGATTTCGGCATTCCGGCCATTGCAGTTGCCTTTGAGGTAGATGATACACATGCAAAAAACCTCGGCGCGAATGGGGTTGTTACTGCATTTGAAACTCTGCCGGACGCAATCGGAAAAATCGTCAAACAGGCTGCTTGACACCCCCTGACCTCCTCCTTATAACCCCGCGCTACCGACGGAAAACAGGCCACCCAACTGGGCCGCGATTTCCGAATTCGGGCGTATAGCTCAGTTGGTTAGAGCGTTCCCTTCACACGGGAGAGGTCACAAGTTCGAATCTTGTTACGCCCACCATTTT
>CAMPHD010000075.1 GCA_946885765.1 uncultured Thalassospira sp. | reverse complement strand
GGGCGCAAAGTTCCTGTGCCTTGAACCGCGCGAACGATTGCTGTTGCCTGAAAGCTGGCAAAACAAACAGTCGGGTGCGCAAACCTATCTGTCGCAGCGGATCGAACCGGGAGCGGTAACGGTGCGTGACGATATCGCCACCATCGATATCCTTGTACTTGATGCCATAAACACCCCGCTTTCGCCCCTAACCCCCGAAGGATATGGCGAAGCCAAAATCGGTATGACGGAGGATGAAGTCCGTGCTGCCATGATCGAACCGATGACATCGACCCGCGAGGGAACCGATGACACCGAATGCTACCACCTGCAATCAGCAGACGGCCCGACCGGACTTGGCTTTATGATGGTCGATGGCAAACTGGCCCGCGTTTCGGTCTATGCCGATGAATATGACATCGCCACCAGCCTGATTCGGACCGACCGCGCCATTCAGGTCGGCGATACCATCAATGATGTGCGCGCTGCCTACAGCGATGGCCTGATCGAGGAAGAACACGAATATGACCGCCCCGATGGCAGTTATCTGACATGGTGGGCAAATGATGCCAAAACATCGGGCATCCGCTTTGAAACCGGGCGGGACGGCACCGTAACCGCCATCCATGCCGGGACCGGCTCTATCGCCCGCTCCGAAAGCTGCTACTAGGCGTCCATCTCTGTATTGACAGCCCGTCGCCAGCGGATTAATGCCCTGCGTCTCCCTGCCTTGCGGGCGTCCTGCCCCAAAGGCCCAAACAATCATTTTTACGCCATCAGCTTGCCGCAAAGCGCTTTCATATCGTGCGCCTTGTGCAGGGAATACGAATGCAATCGCCTTATCCATCCAATCTTGTTGTCATCACCGGCGGGCCCGGTGCGGGCAAGACCACATTAATTAATCATCTTCACGAACGTGGCTATGAAATCAGCCGCGAAGTCGCGCGTGCCGTGATCGAAGAACAGCAGGAACGCGGTGGCAATGCCTTGCCCTGGGGCGACAACGAAGCCTATGCCGGATTAATGACACGCGGTTCGATCCGGGCCTGGCAACATGGCATGGGTCAGGACCCGCAAACGGTTTTCTTTGATCGCGGCCTGCCCGATACACTCGCCCACCGTGAACTTTCCGGCCTTCCCGATGATCCGGGGCTTAAACGCGCCATTGAAACCTATCGCTATCGCAGAACGGTTTTCATCCTGCCGCCATGGTCGGAAATCTACAAAACCGACAATGCGCGAACACAAAGCTTCTCTGAAGCCGTCAGAACATATGTCGTGCTGTATCGCACCTACCTGCAATGCGGTTACGAACCGATCGAAATCCGCAAAGGCCCGGTCGAACAACGCGCGGCCCAAATTCTTGCCCGCCTGAAACTTTAATCCGCCTTCGACAAGTCAAAAGAACACGCCCATGCCCCGCCGATCCGTCCATCACACGATCATGACTTCGCTCCTCGTTACTCTCCTCGCCCCTATCGCTGCCAACGCCACCTGCTATGACTGACCGCTTCGTGAACGGCACGGTGAATATGCCTATGACGGTGATACCATCTATGTGAACATCCCCGGCCTTCCCGGTGAAATTGCCGAAATGTCGGTGCGTGTGCGCGGGGTGGATACCCCCGAAATCCGCGGCAAATGCGAAACCGAGAAATCCCTTGCCAGCAAGGCCCGCGATTTCGCCCGTCAAAGCCTGAAATCGGCCAAGCACGTTGAATTCTGCGAACCGGAATGGGGTCGTTATGGCGGGCGCATCGTTGCATCGGTGCGCATTGATGGCAAGGCACTCGATCAGGAACTGATCAATCAGGGGCTTGCGCGCCCCTATGACGGCAAAACAAAGCGCCAGCCGTGGTGCCAAGGGTGAACAGGTCGCCAAAATCCATAACTTTGCCGTGAAGGCACTGGACATTGCGGCCAATCCGACCATCTTCGGAAGCATGATCAAATCACGCCTGCCGGAGTAACCATGACGAAATACACCAAGAACCCGGATGCAATCAAAGCCCTTGATGCCAACCAGTATCACATCACGCAAAACAGCGGCACAGAACCACCGTTTCGCAATGAATTCTGGGATCACAAGGAAGACGGGCTTTATGTCGATATCGTCTCGGGCGAGCCCTTATTCACATCCCGCGACAAATTCGATAGCGGCTGTGGCTGGCCAAGCTTCACCCGCCCGGTCGAAACCGATCATGTCGTGGCCCGTGAAGACAATACGCACGGCATGCGCCGGATCGAAGTCCGCTCCAGACATGGCGACAGCCATCTGGGCCATGTTTTCCCCGACGGCCCCAAAGAAGCCGGTGGCCTGCGCTATTGCATCAATTCCGCATCGCTTCGCTTTATCCCGGTCGGTGACCTTGATGCCGAGGGATACGGCGACTACAAACCGCTTTTCGATTAAAACGACAAAGACCGGCAAATTTGCCGGTCTTTTTCTTTACGGGCTTAAAAATCTCCGGGGGCGCATTGCAGGCAGGTCAGCCCCATATCCCGCCATTTATCCACCACCCGCTTGCGATCATCGACCACCAGCCACGGGTTAAATCCATCGGCCCGAATTTGCGCCAGAAGGTCTTCTTTGACTTCTTCATCCGTGCGGTGATCGGCATCTTCGGGGCGCAGATACATGCCGTCAAACGGAATGCCATGCGCGCGCAGCCATGCTTCGGACCGGTGTTGCCATCCAGCCGGGCGACCAGAACAGATCACAATCGCCTGCCCGGACTGGTGCAAAACCCGCAAAAGCCGTTCGATATCGGCAATCGGGGCGGCCTTGTCCATTTCATCGAAAAACGCATCCCAATGCTTTTCCACCCCATGCACCAGATGCCCCAATTCATCGGCATCGAAATAGGCCAGCGTGCCATCCATATCGAACACCACCGCATCGCGCGGGGTATTGATCGAGCCGGATCGTAAGGTTTCTGGCTGGCTCACGCGGAAATCTCCCTGATCAAATCTTCGGTCAAATTTTCATATTCCCATCCCGCCCCAGTCGGACGAAACAGGATCGGTGCTGCATTGGCAATGCGCGGCCCTTCGGCATCAAAGCCGGTCATGTAAAGAATGCAGCGCCCCACACCCGAATGGGCAACCACTACGGTCAATTGGTCACTGACCCCGGCCAATGCGGTTTGCATGGCAAACGATATCCGCTGGCACATGGCATCAAATCCCTCGCCATTTGGCGGGGTATCGAACCGCGAACACACTTCGGAAATCGGGCGACCTTCGAGGTCCCCCCAATGACGCTCGCGCAACCCGTCAAGAATGTGCAATTCATAATCAGGCAAAACCAGTTCGGCTGTTTTGCGGGCCCTGTCCTGCGGGCTGACATAGACCGCCTGCCATTTTCCCATCGCCATCAATGGTGCAATCGCACGCGCCTGTTCGCGGCCCGCATTGTTCAATGGCGGCTCGCTTGACCCGGCGATGATTTCGGCCTTGTTGGCATCGGTTTCCCCGTGCCGGATAAACACAAACGGCACTTTCGGAAAATCGAACGTCTTTGCAGGATAAATCATGTCTGGTCATTGCCCATTTACAGATAAAACCGATCCGAAAGCTGTAACCGCCCGTCGAAGCCATCGACAAGGGCAAAGTCCTCGGGACGGCCATTAAACAGCGGCACGATCTGCATCGCATGGCAGTCATTGGCCATCGCGACCACATCGTCAAACAACGGATGCACGTTCCAGCGCCGGAAATGCGCATGGCCCTTTTCGACCATTTGGCGCGCCTCGACCGGCATGAAACCGGTAAAAATCACATGCGCATCCCGGCCTAATCGCCCTTCCTGTCCCCATTTTTCAATCAGTTCGCCCGCCATGCCATATGTGCCGCACGGCGCATGGCACAAAAGCAATCTGGCATCAGGATTGAAATCACGCGCCTTGTCCTTAAGACCGCGCAGTTTTTTGATCGCGTCAAACGACACATAATCCGATCCGCCATCGCCCAGAACCTGTTTGACCCGGCCATAACACCGCGCATCCATCGACCAATCGGTCATGCCATGCTTTTCAAACAGCAATGCCATTTCCCCCGCCCGTCCGCTCGGCGGTACAGGAAACAGGATCTGGCCATCAAGTTTGGACATCTTGGTCAAAAGCCCGTCAATCCGCACCTGCTGTGTCAGGCGTTCCATCCCATAGGACGCATCCATCAGAACCGTCGCCGCGTCGGGCGGCGTATCATACAGGAAGTAATCAGACTCCTTGCAGAAATCGCCGGTATACAGCACCCCGCCCCCCAGTTCGAAATGCAACCACACCCCGCCAAAGGCATGCCCGGTCCGACCGGTGGTGACGGTTACACCGTCAACCTGGATTTCGCCATACGGCGGCAGGATAATCACATCTGCCCCGACTGGCAGCGACCGCGCGGTAACCTCTGTACAGTAAATCGGCAAACCGGCTGCAATAACCTCGGCCGCGGCCCCAATATGATCGACATGGTCATGGGTAATGAAAACGGCGTTAACTTTATGAAGCCACGCCGGATCAAAACCGCTGTCATTTTCCGGACCCACCCCGCAATCAAGCAGCCATCGCCGATTGAAAAATTCTAACCGCAAACAGGCCGGGCCCTTTTCACCAAGTCCCGATAAGATACGCATCCGGGCAGACATCAGGCCGCCTCACCTTCTGATCGGTTAAACACCCAGCCGTCGGAAATTACCAATCCAACGGTTTCGCCAATTCGTGCCCGCATCGTTGCGTAAACCGGTAAAACCTGATCGGTACCGACCCGCACCTGAAGACGGAACCGACCACCCAGATAAACGCAATCCTCGACCGATCCGCGTAATGTACCGGCTTCATCGACCCACACATCCTCTGGCCGCAAACACAAACCAAGCTCGTTCATATTGCTGGCTGCCTTCTGGCAAATCCGCGCATGGATCGCCGCATCACCCAGCCGCACCGAACACCGCCCGGTACCCCGCATGGAAACATCACCAATCGGCAAAACTGCCCCGGCCCCGACAAAACCCGCGACCATATGATCGGCCGGTTCCCGGTAAAGGGTTTCCGGGGCCGCCATCTGACGAATGCGGCCCTTGTCCATCACTGCAATTCGGTCGGCCATTGCCATGGCTTCCGCCTGATCGTGGGTGACGTAAATCATCGTCGCCCCGGTCCGGCGATGAAAATCCAGAAACGCCTGCTGCATGGTTTCGCGCAGATGCACGTCAAGGTTCGCCAACGGCTCGTCAAGCAACACCGCACGCGGCTCCATCACCAGACAGCGCGCCAGTGCCACCCGCTGTCGCTGCCCACCCGAAAGTTCCGTCGGGCTGCGGTCGGCATAGGGTTCAAGGGCGACAATCGACAATGCCTCGGAAATTTTCGCATCGCGTTCCGCCCGGCCAAGCCCGCGGACCTCCAGCGGATAACCGACATTTCGCGCGACCGACATATGCGGCCAAAGCGCATAGGACTGAAACACGATGCCAAGGTTGCGTGCTTCGGGATTAACCATCACCCCGTTGGCCGGATCGGCAACCGCCTGCCCGCCCAGCGATATGACGCCATGATCGGGTTCCTCGAACCCGGCCAGAAGGCGCAGCAATGTCGTCTTGCCGCATCCTGATGGTCCCAAAAGGGCAACAAATTCGCCATCCTTGATATCAAGCGACACCTGATTGACCGCACGGTAATCGCCAAACGATTTGGTAATCCGCGAAAGATTTATGTCTGCCATGGCACAACTCCCTTGGGCAAACGGCGTGATGCCAGTTGAAAACAGGACATCAACGCAATAACGACCAGCACAACCAACACCGCCACGGCCGAGGCCAGAACGGTGTCGCCACTGTCATCCAGATTGAAGATCAAAACGCCCAGCGTCTCGTTTCCGGCCGACCACAAAAGGGCCGAAACCGTCAGTTCGTTAAACGCCGTCAAAAACACCAGCAATGCCCCCGCTGCTGCCGATGGTGCCGCCAACGGCAGAAGGATATCGCGCAACCGGCGGCCAAGCCTGGCACCGCATGCCTGCGCTGCTTCTTCCAATGCCGGATCAAGCTGGGAAAAACTGTTCATCACCGGGCGCAGTGCAATCACCAGAAACCGCGCCAGATAGGCGACAAAAATGATCGCAAGCGTGCCATAGAGGCTGACATCAATCACCGGAATGCGGATGAACAGAAGGATACACGCAATCGCCAGAACCACACCGGGCAAGGCATAGGGCACCTCGACCAGAAGATTGACCATATGGGTCAACCGGGTCGGTCGCCGGACAATCACATAAGCCAGCGGCAAACAGACCGCGACCAGCGTCACCGCCGCCCCGACCGACAATATGAAACTGTTATGGAACGCCCGGATGGTCGATGGCTGAACAAACAGGACTTCGTAAAATGCATCGAAACTGTAATTGGCAAGGCTCAGCTTCACCCCGAATGCCGGAACCAGTGCGGTCGCAATCAATGCCACCAGCGGGATCACCAGAATGGCGATCAAAACCATCCAAAGCACCGCTTCGACCAATGTCCGACGCCGCCCCAGCCGGATATCGAGTGGCCGCCCCACCATCCCCATCAGGCGATAATCGCGCTTGCCCAGTAACCGGTGATGCAACGCTACGCCGCAAATCGCAATTGCCCCGATCAGCATCGCCAAGACCGATACCTCGCCCAGAACCGACGGGCCAAATCCGGCAAGCTTCTGATAAATCAGGGTCGGCAATGTCGAATAATTCGCCGGAATCCCCAGCATTGCCGGAATACCGAAATTGCCAAGGGCCGTGACAAATGCCATTGCCGTTCCGGCAATCAAACCGGGGCTGGTCAGCGGCAGGATGATCTGCCACCACAACCGTCCGCCACGTGCCCCCGCCAGACGGGCGGCTTCGATCTGTTCACGCGGTAGCAGGCGCAAATTGGCCCGAAGGGTCAGAAACACGATCGACGCATGCTGAATACCCAGCAACAGCGCAATCCCCTCTGCCGAATAAAACGGCTGGGGCGATCCCATTGCCGGTGCCATGCCCAGCGCATTCAAAAGAGCACTACTCGGCCCGGTCAGTTGCACCCACGCCAATGCCGTGATTTGCGGCGGGATCATCATCGGGATCATGAAACAGAAAACCAGAACCGCCTTGGCGCGGATATCGGTCAACGCCACCAGAAAGGCAAACGCCCCCCCGATCAGAAGCGAGATAATCGTGCCAAGCCCGGCGGTATAAAGACTGTTGGCAGTTGCCCGCCATGTCGTCGAACTACCCAGAACATCACGGATATAATCCGCACTGGGCACACCACCGACAAACACACCCTCAATCGCAAGGCGCGCAATCGGCAAAATCGAAATCACGAACACCGGCACCAAAAGCCACGGCAGCAACCGGTCCGAAGACCGGTTGCCAACCGTCGGGCTTGCAAGGCCGGGCATGAAGCCGCGAAGGCGACTTGCAGCCTGCATTATTCAGCCCCGAAAATGTCCGCGAACTTTTTCTTGTTCGCTTCTGCCTGTTCCAGTGCCACAGCCGGATTGAAATCCATCAGTTTGATGTCACTGCGTGCCGGGAAACCTTCCGGAAGCGCCATGTCGCCGCGTGCCGGGACATAACCCATATCCAGAACCAGTTCCTGACCCTTGTTCGACAGAACGAAATCAACAAACTTGTGCGCTGCATCGACGTTTTTGGCCTCTTTCATGATCGCAACCGGCTCGGTCACATAGGTGACACCTTCGGTCGGGAAGACGAAATCAACCGGCGAACCTTCAGCCTTGCCACGGATCGCAAGGAAGTCGACAACCACGCCATACGGCTTTTCACCCGATGCAACGGCCTTGAAGACACCGCCATTACCGCCCTGTGCACGCGCTTCGTTCGCTGCCAGCGCCTGATAGTAATCCCAACCCAGTTCCTTGTTTTCCGTCAGGGTCGACAGGTGAATAAGCGCTGCACCGGAATAAAGCGGGCTTGGCATGACAACCTGATTTTTCATCGCCGGATCGGAAAGGTCTTTCCAGCTTTTCGGGGCTTTCTCGACACCGGTATTATAAACGATGCCCGTCGTGATCAGCTTGGTCGAATAGTAATAGCCATCCGTATCATAAAGGGCCGCTTCATAGGCCGATGCTTCCGGCGATTTATACGCCTGCAAAAGGCCTTCGCCCTTCATGCCTTCCAGTGTCACGGTATCGGCAATCAGCAGAACATCCGGGCGCGGATCGCCAGCGGCGATCTCGGCGCGCAGCTTTGCCATCAGCTTGGTGGTGCCATCACGCACCCATGCGACTTCAATATCGGGGTATGCTGCCTTAAAGGCATCGACGGTGGTCTGGGCATCCTGATTTGGCTGGCTGGTATAAAGAACCAGTTTTTCGGCAGCCTGACCAACAACCGGCAGCATCATCGCAGCCGAAGCCACGGCAGCAAGAAGAACGTTACGCATCATCCACATCCCTTGATTGCGTGTGGCGTACCGTTTGCGGCCACCCCGAAGGTTTCGTTCGAAAACAATCCGACGGGGACGTTATATGGATTTCGGTTGCAGTTGTGTGACAAAGCAAAGAATTAAATGTTTCAACAAGCCTGCCGGGCTTTTCAGGCGCAACCTAGCCTGTCTATACTCCCTGACATTGCGAAACACATACTTTCGAGCGAAAGAACATCAAAGGAAACCAATGTCCGATCCCGTGCCTCTTGATCGCCGTCGCGACCGGATTGTCGCCCTTGTCAAATCCTGCGGCTTCATGGCGGTCGAGGAACTGGCACGCCGCTTTAACGTCTCGGTCCAGACGATCCGGACTGACTTGCGTGATTTGCAGGAACAGGGCCGCATCTTCCGCCGTCACGGCCTTGCTGGCCCGGCCCCCGATCCGGATAACTCCGCCTATGAAAAACGCGAAGTCTGGAATCGCAGCGGCAAACGCGCCCTTGCCGCCAAACTCGCCGACATCATCCCCGAGGGATGCACCATCGCGATTGGCACCGGCACCACCGCCGAGTTGGCCGCTCAAAGCCTGGCTTCGCACCGCAATCTGACGGTGCTGACCAATAACATCCATGTCGTGCTGACATTACAGAACGCACCTAATGTCACATTGCGCCTTGCAGGCGGCACCATCCGCACCCGCGATCTTGATATCATCGGGGCCGACAGCGCGGAATTCTTTGGCTCTTACCGCGCCGATTTCGGGATTGTCAGTGTCGGGGGAATGTCGGAAACCGGCGACCTTATGGATTTCAACATGGACGAAGTCCGTGCTCGCCGCGCCCTTGCCGCCTGCTGCGATCACGCGATCCTTCTGGTCGATGAAAAGAAAGTCGGCCGCAAGGCGCTTTGCCGCGATGGTCACGCATCAGACTTCAAAACCGTGTTGCTGAACACCGCCCCGGGCGATGTTTTGCAACAGCAACTGGTCCGTGGCCGATCACAGGTGATCGTCGCGAACTAGGATTACGCCGCGCCCATACATCCCGTCGCTGAAAGCGTCGGTTCTTCGCAGACATTCAGATCCCGGCAAACATGCAGGGTATGATTGGGGGCCACCGCGATCCAGCTATCACTTTCGGCATCCAGCGGTTCTGATACAACAATCACATGATCCCCGCGCTTGCGCCAGTAAAGCGATGGCGGCTTGTCGTCGCTGGCATGGCGGATGGCGCAAACACTTTCGCCGTTGGACAAACAGGCGGTAAAGCGGAAGGGCGCGGTTGCCCCGCGGCCCTTCATTTCACGTTCGACAACTTCGATGGTTTTGCGGATCGCGCGATGCGGATCAGTGCGCAAACCAAATGTCAGCATCAGACAGAAAATCAGTTCGCTGTCCGTCGTGCCATGGCGGGTTGCGTAAAATTCGTCATCAATCATCGCTTCCAGCACACGCCGCACCAGCGGATAATCGCCGATCTGGCCATTATGCATGAAAAGGTAATTTTCATGCGCAAACGGGTGGCAGTTCGTGCGGCTGGTTTCGGTCCCGGTCGACGCCCGAACATGGGCAAAAAACATGCCCGACCGGATATGATGGGCAAGTGATCGCAGGTTCGGATCGTTCCAGGCTGGCAGGATTTCGCGATAAAGGCCGGGTGTTTTGCGTTCGTCATACCAGCCGATGCCAAACCCATCGCCATTGGTCGGCGT
This sequence comes from uncultured Thalassospira sp., assembly GCA_946885765.1. The sequence continues at coordinate 780 of CAMPHD010000075.1, read as the reverse complement.
CTTGGCCTGTTCGGCATGCAGGCTTTGCTCAACAAGGGAGTGGCGTGGCTCGAACACCAGTTTTTCAAGATAAACCGGATCTCCGATATAGCTTAGCCAGCGGCACATATGACTTCCCTTGATTGACGTTACGGCATGACGCAGTGGGGTGCGCTATCTATGCCGGGGAACTACATAACGGTCAATGTGATATTTACGGTTTTGGTCGATCTTCCTGACACCCTGCGCAATCTGCCGGATACAGTTGGGGATGGATGATAAAAAGAACAATAAAGCACTTGCCAACAGGGGGGATTATCCGTATTTTCCGCGCCACAAAATGAATCGTGCTGATGTAGCTCAGCTGGTAGAGCGGCGCATTCGTAATGCGTAGGTCGTAGGTTCAAATCCTATCATCAGCACCACTATAACCCCGTCGGGCGAACAGCCCTGCGGGGTTTTTTGTTGCCTTTCCCAACGCGCGATTTGACGTTTTTGTCACAACCCCCGGTGTTCTCCGTCCTTCTGGCATGTGAACCGTCGCAATCCTTGTGAAATCCGGTTCGGCGCAGGCATGCACCTTCCGCAGCGTTTCGCAAGTGCAACTAGGGGATTGTCAGCATGACCAACAAAGACCAACAGCCCAGCAGCACTGCAAATGGCCCAGCCGCCCCCGCAACCGGCAACAGCTCCAAAAGCCCGGCTGTCGATAACTGGCCGTGGGCACATGTGCTGGGTTTTGATAGCGCCAGCGAATGGGGACTTGATGCCGTCATCCCCCACCCGTCATCGGCCTCCCCG
>CAMPHD010000074.1 GCA_946885765.1 uncultured Thalassospira sp. | reverse complement strand
CAGGAAAGAGGGAAACACCCCCACAACACAACCACCCCCTCATATGTGGTCCCTCTAGGGTGTAGAGTACTGATATTATTTAATAAGTTGATCAATTATGGCTTAGGATTTAAGCGATACCGCAACATCAAAACCGAGCACATCGTTCGCGGCTTTTGCCATGACTTCACGGGCGACAGAGGCCTTTGATGCTGGAACAATTACGCTATCGTGAATGCAAAGTGGGACGATCCCCTGACAAAGCAAATCGCCGATAATGTTGGCCATAATTTTTGCGTCCATCGACATCAATCTCGCTCCAGCATCCGATCCAAATGCGTCGGAAATTGGCGCGTGTTTAAGTTTGATCTTAGCAACCATATCGCGGGCCGCATGGTGGGCCTGTGTGCTGCGTGGGCAAGCTATAGCGGGATCAAGGGTGTCAACAATACTCCCGATGGCTTGGCGTTCTGTGAGGGCGTTTAAAAGGATCAATGTTGCCCGCTTAACAGCCTTGCGTGGATAGCCTTCGATGTCATAGCAGTCGGGCGGTGGGGTTAACCCACGCTCCCCATACAGTATGGTCGGATGGATACTTACAAAGTCGAGTTCTACAGTGCTTTCACCATCAAGCAGAATCAACGAACGTTCACTTGATTTTATGTTCTGCCAGCTATCGCCGTGACAATAAAACCGCCCCGCCCGGTCAAATGAGCGATTGAAAATTCTGACCACTGGGGAAACTTTTGCACCGGAAACATCAATACCCCCAAGCGCCTCATTATATCGTTCCAACCCGCGCCGCATTGAACGTGCTTGCGCAGTGTCTCGATAATCGACCAGGATTTTGTTTTCGTCTTTCAGAATCACAGTCTCACGCGGCAAAAGAAGGGCCGGTTTATCGCCCCCGATCACTTGCCCGTAAAGATCAACCAGTTCCGGCGTGGCCGACGCAGTGCTTTGCCTTCCCCGCACACCTACGGATTGCACCCAGTTTTCGAGCCAACCCATGCGGGCCAAACGATCAACCGCACCGACCACTTTTTTTCGCGTAAAAAGGCCATTCTGATAACGCCTTGGTCGGTCATAAAATGCCGCTGATCGAGAATATGAATGCACCTCTTCGCTATCCGCCAACGTGAAAATTAACGCCATTTCTGTTGGCGTCAAACGGCACCCTACAGCATCTTGCAAATCGCTGGCGAAGGGCCGGAAGTCCAGACGCAATACGAGCGGCTTGTCCCTGTTGCCATTTTGTTCTTGCGAATGATTGTCGTTATGGTTATGGTTTACATGCTCATCAAGCATACCCCCGGACACGGCACCACCCGTGCCGGGGTTTTCTTTTTCGGGCATGACATCACGCCTCGCCCAAAAGATCGCAAAGCCGATTTTCGTATCTGGAAATATCTTCCGCCCGCCATTTAGGACCGTCCTTTGTAGGGATTGGTTCGGGGAAACGGTAAATCCCGCCCGGCCAGTCGGCGAAGCCAACTAGGCGTTCGGAGACTTGTTCGAAGGTCAGAAAAGTTCCGGGTGTAAGTTCGGTGCGCTCCATCATGCCGCACCCCCAAAACGGGATTCTTCCCATTTCTCAATATCTTGGGAACGCCAGCGGGTGCAGTGGACGGAAAGTTTTACGGGTTTTGGGAAGTCACCAGCTTGCGCCCAACGCCAGATCGTTGCACGGCTTACGTCAAGGCGGGCGGCGACATTTTTGTCCGAAAGGAAAACGTTTTGATAATGCATGATGATGTGTCTTTCACTTTGTTGCGACACACCTCATTATTCACATGCAAACCACCCCGTCACATTGCCTCGTGTAATACAAATGCCTGTTGTTCTACACGCAAGGCCAGTTTTTTACCTTTTCCCTGAAACTTCTCAGCAAATTTTCAATTGTTTCAGTGCTGACGTTCAAATCCGATGCAGCTTCGCTGATCAGTTTTCTTAATTCTTCGTTTAGCTCAGCAACAATTTGACTGGGCTCTTGGCCTAGTCTGTCGGAAAGCATTTCGGCACCTTGCTGACCCGGATAATCATCATCAATGATGTCACAGCGAATTATCTGCATTAGCCCTACGATTGTAGAAATAGTCCCCGCTATTTTCATCCGCTCCGATGTAGGGATTCTTAGCTTTGCCGCCGCTTTTTTATTTTGCTTTCTATCGCCGGAAACAATGTCGGCAATCACAGGCCGCAAAGGAACTGGTATTTCTTGCGTGCGCAACAAGTTCGTTAATTCGTTGGCATCACAGTAATCCCAAGCATCAATGGCTATCACCCAAGGCCATGCGTCGCGCATATCTTCGGGGATATTCGGGAACTCATATGGTGTTCCGATCATGCCCGCACCTTCTCAATCTCGACAACATTGCCACCCTCACCCATCGGGCGGGTAAGGAAGTCACCCCATCGCGACATCATCGCGGTGCGCTGTTCGATTAACTCATCCCGTTTGTAGGCCGTTCTGGTTGCGTCTGAATTGACGTGCGCCAGCGCAAGCTCTGACACTTCGTCAGCAAAGTCGCGTTGTTTTCGTGCCCATTCGGCAAAAGTTGATCGGAAACCGTGCGCCGTTATGATTGCATTTTCCTGTTTCGGATCGACGTAGCCCTGTCCGCCATTGGTAACATCCTGACCGTGCATTCGGTGGATGACATTCCTCAGCCCGTTTTCAGATATTGTCCCACCCTTCGCAGCATTGAAAATTAGGTCCGAATCGGCCATTCGCGGCATGTTTTCGAGGATTTTAACCGCCTCGTCACACAGCGGGACAACGTGCGCCCGGCCTGCCTTCATGCGGCTTGCGGGGATCGTCCAGCGACGGTTTTTAAGATCAATTTCGGGCCATTCAGCGTTGCGAATTTCGCCGGGGCGTGAGGCCGTAAGAATGCCAAAACGCAATGCAATTGCCGTGATCGTGTCGCGTTCTCGCAAATCTTCCATAAACCGGAAAGCATCATCGACCGGCAGCGCGGGTTGGTTCCGCTTTTTGGCTTTTTTCAGTTTGGTTGCATCGGCCAGAAGCGGCTTGACCAAGGGCAGGGCCGCAGGGTTAGCAGTGTTGCGAAAACCGGCGGATATTGCCCAATCCAGAACGTTCGCAATCCGCCCACGTACCCGCGTTGCCGTTTCTGTTTTGTCGCGCCAGATCGGCTGCAAAAGCGCGACAATGTGCGCGGTTTCGATATCGCCAACCCCCATTTTGCCAATGGACGGAAAAACGTAATCCTCAAGCGATTTGGACCATTGTGCTAGATGTTTTGGGCTTCGAAGGACTGGGGCTTTAATTTCGGCGACATAGGTGCGGGCAGCGTCTTCAAAAGTGAGCGCCTTGCCCTGATCCTTTATCAAAGCCTGTTTCGCTAGCTTGCGTTCGGCTACAGGATCAATTCCATTTTTAATCTTGGCTTTCATTTCGCGGGCCGCGTCGCGTGCCTCAGACAAGCCAACGTCAGGAAAGCCCCCCAAACCTATGTCACGGCGCTTCGCACCAACAACCGTCCTAAGAATCCATGATTTCGACCCCGTTGCCGTTTCGGACACAGGCGGACGACACTGCAACAACAGGCCAGATACGCCACCGACCGCATGGTATCTGGGTTTCCCATCGTCGCCCCACGTCAACCGTCGAACGGCTGCGGCACTCAGTTCGGGCGCTTTTTTCGGCATTGCTGCATTCCTATGTTGGCAAGCATCAAGGTATCGCTTTTTTTCTCTGCCACACTTTAATAACTGCTATATTACCCAACATAAGAAATACCATTGCGTGCAACATGATGCAACAGCATAAGACAATGTATTTTTGATTATTGTTGTTTTACAGATACTTATGATACGTCACAAGACAACTTAAGACAGCAGTTAGCCAGACCTCCTCTCTGCCACTTTACGGCCCGCGGGGCCCAGTTCGTCCAAAGCTGCAAACACTTCCCTTCTTCGATATAAAATATGAAACTGCGCCACAACTTTTGTGTGTCGTGTTTCTTCTTGCCCGCTAAACTGCAAGGCAGGACACACATCAGATACTCAAATCATCACAGGGACGTGGCAAAACATGGCAGCAATTGAAGGCGGTTTTTTGCATACGGCGGTTCTTTTTCTTGGTGCGGCCGTGATCGCAGTCCCGATCTTTAAAAAACTGCGTCTGGGTTCTGTGCTGGGTTATCTGTGTGCCGGGGCCTTGATCGGGCCGTTTGGCCTTGCCCTGATTGCAGAACCGGAAGAGGTCCTGCATTTCGCCGAATTTGGCGTTGTTCTTCTGCTGTTTATTATCGGTCTTGAATTACGTCCCCAACGCCTGTGGGCGATGAAAGGCGAGATTTTCGGGCTGGGTCTGGCGCAGGTCGCCATTACAGCCACCCTTCTCCATGCCGCACTGATTGCTTTTGACTGGCCATGGCAACAGGCCATGATTGCTGCCCTTGCCTTGTCGCTATCCTCAACCGCGTTTGCCCTTCAAATCCTTGAAGAAAAGGGCACACTCAATAGTGACCATGGCAACACAGCCTTTTCAATCCTGCTGTTTCAGGATCTTGCCATTGTGCCGCTGATCGCGCTTGTCGCGTGGCTCAGCCCGATAAGTGACGGCGGCGAAGCCGGTACCGACTGGATTTATATCGCCAAAACCATCGGCGCGATCGCACTGGTTATCGGGGCAGGCAAATATCTGCTTAATCCGTTTTTCCGCATCATCGCACTAACCCGTGCACAGGAAATCTTCACGTCTGCCGCACTGTTGCTGGTGATTGGTGCTGCCCTGCTGATGCAGGCTGTTGGACTTTCAATGGCACTTGGTGCGTTTCTGGTCGGTGTGATGCTGGCCGATTCCGAATATCGCCACCAACTTGAAACCGATATCGAGCCCTTCCGTGGCATCCTGCTGGGTCTGTTTTTCATCGCGGTCGGCATGTCGGTCAACTGGCCGCTGGTCGCCGATAATATCGGAATTGTTCTGGCGTCGGTTGCGGGGCTGATGGCAATCAAGGGGATCGTGGTTTATGGCCTGTGCCGGGTTTTTGGCAAATGCCACGCCACCGCATGGCGGGCCGCGGTCACCATCCCGCAAGGCGGCGAATTTGCCTTTGTCCTGTTTAGCATGGCGGCATCGCTTGCCGTCATCAGCACCACACGTGCCAACCTTCTGACTGCCATCGTCACCCTTTCGATGGCCGCCACCCCGCTTGTCGGTGCGATTGCCGAAAAACTGTCTGCCAAACTGCGCAAGGATGACCAGCCGGATGTCGATGGCATCGAAATGGCCGAACTACAATCGGTGATCATTGTCGGCTTTGGCCGTTTCGGACAGGTCATTTCACGCGTTATGGCCGCACGCGGCATTAATGCCACCGCAATCGACAACGATCCGAAACGCATCCAGATGGCCAGCCTTTATGGCAACAAGGTCTATTTCGGTGATGTCCGGCGAAGTGATGTTCTTGCCACCGCCGGAGCGGCGAATGCCGATCTGATCTGTCTGTGTATCAATGATCGTGATGCGACCAGACAGGCCGCCAAATATATCAGCGAACTGTTTCCCAAGCCAAAATTGCTGGTGCGTGTCTATGACCGCAACCATGCGCTTGATCTGATGGAACTCGGCCTTGGCGTCGAACAGCTTTATCGCGAAACCTTTGATGCGGGTGTTTCCATGGCGCGGAGCGGGCTTTCCATGCTTGCAACCGAACGTGATGTCATTGATCAGATTGATGACGCGTTTCGCCATCGCGATATCGAGATGTTGCATGCTCAAATGGCCGAAGGCCGCATTGCTGGCATGGCCAAGGTTCATGACAGTTATCAGCTTGATCGCAACGATGCGCGCACCAACAAGGACGACCCTGTAGTATCGCGATTGTAATAGCCGAACCTGTTACCCTTGGGCAAAAGCCCGAAGCTTGTCGCGCATCACAAGAACCGAATGCTCGTCGGTGTAATCTTCCAGGCGGTCCAACTCGACCCATGCCAGATCATCGGATTCATCGGTGATCTTTAGCGGATCGCGCATATCGGCCTCGAACAGGAACCGCATGTCATAATGCAGATGCGCCGGACCCTTGGCGTTTTCGGGAATTTCGTGGATATCGATATCAAATATCGCTGATGACAAAGGCCGTATCCACGAAAGCCCGCTTTCCTCATAGGCCTCGCGCTGGGCGACAAACAACACATCGCGCACCCCGTCGCAATGCCCGCCAAGCTGAAGCCAGCGTTTAAGCTTCTGGTGATGGGTCAGCACCACATGACTGCGCGTTGCATTCACGACAAAGGCCGATCCCGTGACATGCGAGGTCACCGGATCATTGTCAAACGCCTTGGGCTCGCGCGCGATAAAGTCACTGATCCGTCGGTGATTTTCCTGATCCCGATCCGAGTGCGCGACAAAGCTGGCAAGGTTGATCTGCATGATGTTCCGGTGTTTTGAATTGACGTTTTGCCGACCCTAACCGACACCATCACGGCAGAACAATCGAAAATCCGCAAACCCGCTGATCCGCGCCACTGTTACCGGGCAATCCTTGTCACCGCCTCATAAGTTGCCGTTTGCCCATCGGTCAGTTCGATAATCTCCCGGCGAATTTGTGGTATTTCGATCAATTCGGTCAGAAACTGTGCAACATTGCCACGCTTGACCGTGCCATAAGGGATGGCAAGTCCGGCATTTACCTGCCCGTCCTGATCTTCATGCAATAATGTTCCAGGCCGCAGGATCACCCAATCGGCATCAGACGCCGCAACAACGGCATCGGCACGCTTCTTCTCGGTCATGTAATGTTCAAACCGCGGATTGGGGTCTTTGCCGCGCCCGGCTTCAGGGAACGCGGAAACAAGATAAAGCCGCGAAACTCCCTCCTGCTTCATCGCGGCCAGCACATAACCCGGCCCGTCGCCGTCAATCCGCGTGGTCCGGTCAAGGCCGCTTCCCGCCGCCCCGGATGAAAAGACAACAATGTCATGCCCGCGAACCAAGGGAGCGAGTGTTTCCGCCGTCAGTTCCATCAAATCACCGAGAACCGGTGTAATCCCGGCATTCCGAAGGTTATCGGCCTGTTCGGGTTTGCGGTGCAGCCCCGTAACCTGATGCCCGTTCGCCAGCAAAAGCGGTGCCAGACGATGCCCGATACCACCCGTGACGCCGATAATGAAAATGCGTGCCATATCCTGTCTCTATCCTTCCCATCCGAAATCGAACTTACCTGAAAACTAGTTCGCACCCCCTTGATGTCAACAAAGCCCGGGGTCACCGCACGGCATGCAGATCGGCACAAAATTGCCACAAGAAATTTTGGAACGTTTTGAAATCGCAGCCGTTGGTCGGAGTGTAACGCTCGACACGAGTTCAACGAAAGGAGAGACGTTATGCCTGCGATTGATACCGCAAAGATTCTTATCCTCGCCACTGACGGCTATGAACGGTCAGAACTGCGCGTTCCGCTTGATAAGCTGTCGACCCATGGGGCCGATGTCAAAATCGCATCGCCCAAATCATCCCCGATTAAAAGCTGGGATAAAAAAGACTGGGGCGACACGGTTGAGGTGGATGTCGAAGTGAAAAATGTCGATATCGACGACTATGACGCGCTGGTCATCCCCGGCGGGCAGATCAACCCTGATATCCTGCGCAATGACGAAGCATCCGTAAGTTTAGTACGCGAATTCGTCGCATCCGGGAAACCGGTTGCAGCAATTTGCCACGGCCCGTGGCTTCTGGTCGAAGCCGGTGCCCTTCGTGGCCGTGCGGCAACGTCATACAGTTCGATCAAAACCGATTTGCTGAATGCTGGTGCGGTCTGGCGCGATGAGCCGGTGGTCTGCGATCAGGCGATCATCACATCGCGCACGCCTAATGATCTGGATGCCTTTGTTTCCAAGATTGTCGAGGAAGTCAGCGAAGGTAAACATAGTCGTCGCGCGGCATAGCCGATCAAACCCCCGCCTGATTAACAAAACGCCCCGGTTTTCCCGGGGCGTTTTTATCAAAAGGCGTCAGAAAACCACGCTTGGCAACCATTGCGCCAAAGACGGCCATAGCCAGATCACAAAAATGCCAAACACCTGAAGTGCGATAAACGGCACCACACCAGCATAAATCTGCCCGGTGGTGATTTCAGGTGGTGCCGCACTGCGCAGATAAAACAGCGAAAAACCGAATGGCGGAGTCAGGAACGATGTCTGCAGGTTGATCGCAATGAGGATCGCAAGCCATACCGGATCATGGCCCATCATGATCAGCCCAGGTGCGATCAACGGCAGCAGGATCACCGTGATTTCCACGAAATCAAGGAAGAAGCCCAGAACGAAAATCACCGCCATGCAGAAAAATAGTGCCCCCATCGGGCCACCGGGCATGGATTCAAGGATTTCCGCAACATGATCTTCCCCACCCAGCCCAATAAACACCAGCGAAAACATACTGGCGGTCAGGATGGTGGCAAAGATCATCGCCGTTACGGTCATCGTCGATGTCAGTGCGGATTTCAGAACATCCGCCTTCCATGCCTGCTTCAGGCAGGCGGCAATGGCGACAACGCCGATGATCGTCAGCACGACATAACCCGCACCAAGGACGTAATCGAGCCCGTCCAGATCGTTGCGCTGGAACCGGACCGGTGCAATCCCGGCCATGACCGCAAGGACAAGAAGGGCCGCAGTCCCCGCCAGCACCAGATTGCGACTGGCCCCCTGCCGGATACCCGCCATCAGGATTGCGCCAATCGCGCCGACCGATGCGGCCTCCGTCGGGGTCGCGATCCCACCAAGGATCGCACCAAGAACTGCGATAATCAGCAAAACCGGCGGCAGGATCGCCCGGATCACCTCGCCCATATCCGGGCGGCCATCGTCACTTTTTACCGGCGGCATATCATTTGGCCGGAAAAAACCGCGCAACAGGATATAGGCAATATAAATCACCACCAGCGTCAGACCGGGGATCAGGGCCCCTGCAAAAATCTGCCCGACCGAAATGGTTTCGATGGTGAACTTACCCTGTTCATACTGTGCCTGCTGATAGGCCGATGACATGACATCCGACAGAATGATAAGAAGCGTAGACGGCGGAATGATCTGCCCCAACGTACCCGCCGTACACACAAGCCCCGATGCCATTTTCGGGTTATATCCGGTGCGCAACATGGTCGGCAGGGCAATCATGCCCATGGCAATCACGGTCGCACCAACAATCCCCGTTGATGCCGCCAGTAATGCGCCCACCAGCACCACCGAAATACCAAGACCACCGCGCAACTGGCCAAACAACCGGCCCATGGTATGCAGCAGATCTTCGGCAATGCGTGATCGTTCCAGCACCACGCCCATCAGAACGAATAGCGGAATGGCAATCAGCACGTCATTGGTCAGAACGCCAAACACCCGCTGGCCAAGGGCGCCCATCAACGCAATATTCATCGCGTCCGTCGCCCAGCCGATAAAGGCAAAAATCACCGCCACGCCGGCAATGGAAAACGACACCGGGAAACCCAGCAAAATGCAGCCCATCAGGACCGCAAACATCAATAGATCAAGATATTCCATCAGGCGGCACGCCCCCGCAGAATGATAATTTGCCGCAGAAGACAGGCAACCGACTGAAGAATCAAAAGAATACAAAAGGCCGGGATCAGGGATTTAAGCAACCAGACGGCAGGAATACCCCCTACCGAAATCGCCCCTTCCAGCATCGAAACGGAATTCACCACCGAAGGCCATGACCAATACAGCAACGTTGCCATCGACGGGATCGCCAGCACGACATAGCCAAAGGCATCAATCCTGGCCTTGGTCGTTTCATGCGCCGCGGCATAGAAAATATCGACCCGCACATGTCGGTCGACCAGAAGCGTATAACCGGCACCCAGCATGAAAAGCCCAGAATGCAGGTAAAGGACGCTTTCGTTTAACGCGATCGAACTGAATCCGAAAACATAGCGCAGCAAAACCACGGCAAACTGCAAAAGAACCATCAGAAGTGCGAACCACCGCACGGTCATTCCGGTCCACTGGTTCACCTGATCCAGTGCATCAGCAAGGCGTTGCATGAAATCCCCCGCGAAACAACAAAACCGGCGCGAGCAAACCCGCACCGGTCGTCAGTTCTATCAGAAGCCAAGGACCTTGGCGCGCGCATTCATCTGACCATTATCGGCATAGGTCATGTACCCGCCAATAAGATCACGATAGGCAACAAAGCTTTCGGCTGTTTTGCGTGTCAGCGCGTCATCGCTTTCACGAAGCTCGCCAATCACCTCGGCCGCTGCCTTGCCCATTGCTTCGATCACATCATCGGGCAACATGCGCACCTGAACTTCCTGCTCGGCAACAAGCTGCTTCAAGGCCATCGCATGCTTTGTCTCGTACTCGGTCCAGACCTCGTTATAAAGGCTGTCACAGGCAAATTTGACCACGGCCTTAAGGTCGTCGGGAAGGTCAGCATATGCCTTGGCATTCACCGCACATTCCTCGGCCGAGGATGGCTCGCCCACACCGGGCCAATAGTAATTCTTGGCAACCTGATAGAAGCCAAGCGCACTGTCGGACCACGGGCCGATGAACTCGCCCGCGTCAAGCGCACCAGACTGCAATGCTTGGAACATATCACGCCCGCCCATGGCCTGAACCGCCATGCCAAGCTTTGCACACATTTCCGATGCAAGACCGGTGGTACGGAATTTAAGCCCCTTAAGGTCTTCGACCGATTTGATTTCATTGCGGAACCAGCCGGCCCACTGCGGGCCGGAGTTCCCGCAAAGGAACGGTTTCAGGCCGAACTGGCCATAAATCTCGTCATAAAGTTCCTGACCGCCACCATGGGTCAGCCAGCCGACCTGCTCGTCTGCACGCAGACCAAACGGCTGCGAGCCGAACAGAAGAATGCCCTTGGATTTCGATCCCCAATAGGCCGGAACCGCGTGATAAATGTCCGCAGTCCCTTCGGCAACGGTTTCGCCGTCAGCGATGTTACTTTCCTTGTCGATGATCAG
>CAMPHD010000073.1 GCA_946885765.1 uncultured Thalassospira sp. | reverse complement strand
CAAAGATACAGCGCGACATAGTCCGACCCTGACTGCGGTCGAACATGAACGCCACCATCGAAGGCAAAAGGCCAACCGCCAGCGTGATGAATGTCGGCAGGGCAACCATGAACAAAAGCACAGCCGATGCCACCACCGACAAACCGGAAAAGGCGCTTTTCTTTTTACTGCCAGATTGTCTTGCCATCCCGGTTCCCCTACCAGATATGCATCAGAAAAAGTGCTGAAACCGTCAGCAGTGCAATCATGGTCGCAGCAAAGGCAGCGGCCTGCTGACCAACTTTTTCTGCCAGTTCAAGTCGTGCGGGGCCTGATGATTCAAGGTCGAAAACTTCGCTCTCGGCTTCGGAATATTCCTCGACCGCTGTGATGAACTCGGTCTGATCCTTGCGGCGTTCCTGCTCGTCATTGATCAGATTGTAAAGCTCGACCAGGTTTCCGCGTTTGGCCAGTTTGGGGATTTCATGTTCGACCCGTTCCCGACGCGCTTTACTGTGAAATACCTTGACCGCTGGCTCCATCAACCGTGCGACCCAATGTGACAGATTCTGAAGGTTATCAGGACCATGCCGCCATTGGACAAGTGCCAGCATGCTGATGATCGCGCGGCTGTATTCGACTTCATCGGATGGGTTTTGCAACGCCAGAAGCTGTGCCTCGACATCATCTTCAAGACGGGTCGCGATGAAGGCCGCGATATGGCGGTCCACCGGCCAACTATCGTCAGGCAAATCTGCGGCTGCCTTTTCCAACGCAGGCAAAAGCTGCGTAATATCGACAACATAATCCTTTTCGATCATCGGGCTCAGGCAATGCTGATTGCGCACGATGGCATAAAGGCAGCGCTCGTAACCGTAACCGGCACTTTGCTGCTGGATATAGTATCTCAGGTTTTTGTAGGCCTGCTGCAACTTCTGAATTTCTGCGCTATATCCACCCTGTCGCCCGAACCAGAAGGATGGAATATCGCGAACCACAACATCGGCAAAACGCTGCGGCCCGCGACCATGCTGAACATCATAAGACAGCATACTGCCAAGGCCATCGACCATCGCCGAAAAGCCCTTGAAGCGAATGGCACCGGACGGATCAAGAATGATGATCGATTTGGCGATCAGGATATCCTCGGCCGCCCGCTTGTCCGCACCGGCCCATTGCAATTGCCGGATTGCTTCGGACATGTGTTTGGCACGTTCGTTATCCGCAAGCCCGCGCCGCAACCATATTTCGACGGTTCCTTCACGCAGCGGAACAAGCGAATTGACCCAGTTTTTCGAAATCCCCTGCGCAAGCGAACGCGCAGTATAATAATCCTTGCCGGATATATTTTGCGACCGGGCGGCCCTGCGTTCGGTATTGGATTGTACAGGTTTTGCCCTGCGCCCGTCGATCCAGGCGTGCAATTCGGAAAAACCCCATCTTTCATCGGGGTCATCGCACAAAAGCCCGCGCACCGGTTCGATCAAAACCAGCGGCAGTTTTTCGTTCATGACAATGGCCTGGAACGATCCCTTGGACAGTTTAACATCAATGATGTCCTGTTCGCGCAGCTTTTCAAGCGGTGTATGACCAATACCGAGTGCCGCAATAGTCATGCCCAGCGCATACAGATCGTCAAGTACCGATCCCAAACCGCGTCCGGCCGGGTCGGCGGTCATGCGTGATATGGTTTCATAAACAAGCGGCTGGTTAAAACCGGCCGGTGCCGCACAGCAATCCCCGACAACGACCTTCTCGGCCATCGGATCGCCAAAGAAAAGGTTGTCCGCGCGGATATTGCGATGGGTCATCCCCTTGTCCGCAACTGCCTGCAACACATTCATCAGGGGTTCGATGACAACCCTGGCAAAGTCGTGTTCGTCGATCTTGCGCTGCTTTTCACCAGGCACCAGCACACGACCGCCAGCTGGCTTTTCGTAAAACAGCACCATTGTCTTGCGATCAAACAACGGCCAATGGGCGATCTCATGATCAAGCAGATCAACCTGGCCACCGATATGCACGCCGGTCAGAAACCGCATAAGATCTTGACGCGTCGGAACCGTCGGATCGGTTACAAGTGCAAAAGCACCGCCCTCTTCACGGCGCAGGTTATCTGCGGCATAGGCCTTGCAATTGCCCATGTCGTATTCCGGAAGCCGCAAGTCTGAAAATACACGAAAATTGCCGATTTCAATGCTGCGTCCGCCAGAACCACCACCACTGGCAACAGGTTCCTCGCCCCCCAGGCCCGACGTCTCGACCTTGGAATCCTTTTTCTCCCCGGCGCCATCCTGTTCGTCAGCGCCATCGGAAACATCCTGTTTCTGCATTTCCGCTTCTTGTGCCATGAGCCCCGGCTTTTCTTTGTTGGAGGAAACACGCACCGCCATTCCCTACCTGGAAAGAAGTTTTGTCGTGTCCTCTGGTCCCCCGAAACGATACTGCCGATAGCAAAACGGAGCAAGCCGTTATCCGCGCTGCACACAAAGGCCGGGTCAGCCAAATCATTCACCTGAAACGAAAAAAGCCACCGGAATTACCGGTGGCTTTTCGATTTCGATGCAAATAAGCGATCAGGCGCTGAACGGGTCGTGAACCAGAATGGTGTCATCACGTTCCGGGCTGGTCGACAGCAACGCGACCGGTGCCTCAATCAGTTCTTCGATCCGGCGGACATATTTGATCGCCGCCGCCGGAAGATCGGCCCAACTGCGTGCGCCCTGCGTGGTTTCCGACCAGCCTTCAATGGTTTCATAAACCGGTTTGGCTTTGGCTTGAAGGCGCTGGTTGGCTGGTAGATGGTCATAGATTTTGCCATCAATGTCATAGCCGGTGCAGATCTTGATTTCCTTGAACCCGTCCAGAACATCAAGTTTGGTCAATGCAATACCGGTAATGCCGTTAACCTTGACCGACTGACGGACAAGGGCTGCATCAAACCAGCCACAACGACGTTTACGTCCGGTCACAACACCAAATTCATGACCGCGTTCACCAAGGCGATCACCATCCGCATCAAACAGCTCGGACGGGAACGGGCCTTCGCCGACACGTGTGGTGTATGCCTTGGTAATCCCAAGAACATAACCAACACCCGACGGCCCCATACCCGAACCGGCAGCAGCTTGACCGGAAACGGTGTTTGACGAGGTCACAAACGGATACGTGCCATGATCGATATCAAGCATCGTGCCCTGGGCACCTTCAAACAGAAGGCGCTGACCGGCTTCCTTGAACTGGTTAAGCGATTTCCAGACGGTGTCCGAGAACGGCAGGATTTTCGGTGCTATTTCTTTAAGCTGCGCAAGCAGTTCCGCACCATCAACTTCTGGCTGGCCCAAACCGCGCAGAAGCGCATTGTGATGGGTCAGAAGGTTTTCGACTTTGGCTTCCAGAAGTTCGACATCCGCCAGATCACCAACACGGATCGCACGGCGGCCAACACGATCTTCATATGCCGGGCCGATCCCGCGACCGGTCGTGCCGATCTTGTTGTTGCCGGTCGCGGCTGCTTCACGTGCCTTGTCGAGATTGCCATGCAACGGCAGGATCAGGCAGGCGTTTTCGGCAACGCGCAGGTTTTCCGGCGTAATTTCAACACCCTGCCCCTTAAGGCGTTCGATCTCGGTCAAAAGCGCCCACGGATCGACAACAACGCCGTTACCGATCACAGACAGCTTGTTCTTGCGAACGATACCCGATGGCAACAGGCTAAGCTTATAGGTCGTTCCGTCGATCACCAAAGTATGACCGGCGTTATGACCGCCCTGGAAACGCACAACGACGTCTGCCCGTTCGGACAGCCAGTCGACGATCTTGCCTTTCCCTTCGTCTCCCCATTGGGAACCGATCACGGCAACATTGGTCATCGCAAAACTCCTTGCGCGATAAGAAATGGTTCTGGGTTACGCACCCAGCGGCACGATCTGGCCGCCAAGATAAATAAAACTGCATCCCATGCGACGTGCTTCCTTGCGCGCCGCATCTTCTGTTTTGGCTTCGGCCGCACCTTCAAGTGCCGCCACGGTATAATGGCCGTCTTTACGCAATTTGCGCGCTTCACGCTGTGGCGTGCCCAACGGCAGATACACACGTTCGACCGGTTTCACATCGGCAAGGCCGCGCAAAATCGTATCCATGAAAAGCGACATGCCGGTTGCGGCTTCCCCTCCCGAACCGCCCGCGCGATAACGACCACCACGACCCAGTTCACCGCGAACATGCTTGGCAAACAGGGTAAAGCTGACACCGGTCTGATACCGGAAACCGGCCATTTCGACCGGATCAATGGTCAAAGCCGCATCAAGATCGGATGCCAGAATGCGTTCGGCAACTTCGATCAGACGGTGCAATTCTTCGGACGCGCCCAATGGCAGTTCAAGCTTTTTAAGCTTCGGAAGCGCTGCCTGCGCCGGACCGGCTGCTTCCAGCAGGGCCACCAGCACATCGGTGACATTGCCACTAACCGCTTTAACTGCCGCGACATCGCGATGCTCAAGCGCCGCAATCAGCGTTTCGCGATCATCGGCTGCAACACCAAAGGCATCAAACAAACGCACCGGCAGCGTCGGCAAATTCAGATCGACGGAAACATCAGGCAAACCGACATGCTCCAGCGCCTCAAGCGCAAGCAAAACGATCTCGGTATCCGCCGCCGCACTTGAAACACCAATCAGCTCCGCCCCGACCTGGGCAAACTGGCGTTCCGGGCGCAACTGGGTGCCCTTGATACGCAGCACGTCGCCAGAATAGGAAAGACGCAACGGACGGGGCGCATCGCCCAGACGGGTTGCAGCAATACGGCCAACCTGCGGTGTCATATCGGAACGAACACCCATCATCCGGTGCGATACCGGGTCCATCAGACGGAAAGTCTGGGTGGCAAGTTCCGGCGCAGCACCTTCCAGAAGGCTTTCTTCGAATTCAACCAGTGGCGTCTTGACCCGGTCATAGCCCGCATGTGCGAAACTGCTCATCAGCTTTTCACGGATGTCAGCTTCCCGTGCGGCGGTTCCAGGCAGAACATCCTGAAGGCCGGCGGGCAAAAGAGCTTTCCTGGCGAGTTCGGTCATTATGTGTGCTTTCCGGACAAGGCGCGCAAAATCGGTTCAGGTCGTGCCTGATCTATATATCCGGTAGCGGTTACTAACGCTTTGTTCCGGACAGGGCAACGGGAAAACCCCCGAAGACGCAAATAATACTTACGAAATGCGGTTCAGCCAGCCTGAATTTCAGCTTTAACCGTCTCATATGCCCAGTCAAGCCACGGCAGCAACGCCTTGACATCACTGGGTTCAACAGTCGCACCGCCCCAAATCCGAAGCCCCGGAGGCGCATCGCGATAGCCATTGATGTCCATTGCAATTTCTTCGGCTTCAAGAATCTGCGAAATGCGTTTTGGCAATGCAGCCTGCTTTTCCGACGGCAATGACAACGCCCACGGATCGACAATCTTGATGCACATTGATGTGTTTGATGCCGTTTCCGGCTTTTCCGACAAGTCAGCCGCCCAGTCACTTTTGGCAAGCCATTCATCAAGATGGGCGCGATTCTGACGGGTACGTTTCAGCAAACCTTCAAGACCGCCAATATCTTCGGCCCATTTCAGGGCGTCAATAGCATCCTCAACCACCAGCATCGACGGGGTATTGATCGTTTCCCCACGGAAAATGCCATCAATCAGCTTGCCGCCCTTGGTCATGCGGAAGATTTTTGGCATCGGCCACGCCGGGTTATGGCTTTCAAGGCGTTCAACCGCACGCGGGCTAAGGACAATGATGCCATGACCACCTTCGCCGCCCAGAACTTTCTGCCAGCTATAGGTCACAACGTCGAGCTTGTCCCACGGCAGTTCCATGGCAAAAATCGCCGAAGTCGCATCGCAAATCGTAAGGCCTTTGCGATCCGATGCGATCCAGTCACCATTCGGCACCCGCACACCAGCCGTCGTTCCATTCCATGTGAAAACGACGTCGTGGTCGAAATCAACGGCACCAAGATCGGGCAGGTTGCCGTAATCGGCTTCCATGACCCGAACATCGGGCAGGTTAAGCTGTTTCAGAACATCGGTCACCCAAAGCGAACCGAAACTTTCCCATGCCAGCATATCAACGCCGCGCGGCCCCAAAAGTGACCACATCGCCATTTCCACCGCACCGGTATCGGACGCGGGCACGACACCAAGCAGATAATCATCAGGCAGGTTCAGGATCGCGCGTGAACGGTCAATGACCTCTTCCATGCGCTCCTTACCGAACTTGGAACGATGCGACCGGCCAAGAACACGGGTATCAAGCGCATCTGCCGACCAGCCAGGACGTTTTTTGCATGGGCCCGACGAAAAATTCGGGCTTTCGGGGCGCTGGCTTGGTTTGGCAAAGGCATCAGTGGAATTGGCGGTTACATTGGCGTTTTGGGCCATCGGCATATTCCTGAGATAATCGAACGATGCAGGCGCATAATTCTTCGTCAAAATCGGAGCCCGATCCTATTGCGACACGCGCAAAAGTCAAACGTCTTTGGCGCATTATAACTGCTCGTATTTGCATGACAGATCAGCCGATTGCACATCCGAAATCCGGATCAGAACGGGATGTCGTAGTACCACGGCGCGAACAGACTGAACACCAGCCACAAGATGATGATCAATGGTGTCCCGGCGCGCAGAAAATCGACAAATCGATAGTGCCCTGGCCCCATCACCAGAAGGTTGGTCTGATACCCGACTGGCGATGCAAACGAACAGTTCGCAGCCATCACCACCGCAATCGCAAAGATATGCGGCTCGACCCCAAGGTTCTGGGCCATGCCGATCCCGATCGGCGTGAACAGAACAGCACAGGCATTGTTCGACAGAACGTTGGTAAACACCGCAACAATCAGGAAGAACAACGACAGGATGATCGGTGCCGGTGCCCCGCGCGTTGCCGCCAGCAACTGATCGGCAACGAATTCCGCCCCGCCGGTTAGCTGTAAGGCATTGCCAAGGGCAAGAGCAGCCGCGACCAGCAGCACAATTTTTCGATCAATTGCACGCGATGCCTGACGCAAATTAAGTGCGCCTGACGCAATCATCAGTGCCGCACCGATGAAACTCGAAACCATGATCGGCACAAGGCCGGTTGCGGCAACCGCAATCACGCCAAGAAAAATGGTCGCGGCGCGACGCGCATGAAACGGGCGCGGCAAGGTACGTGTGGACCATTCCAGCAAAACCACATCGCGAATGGTACGAAGCGCCTCAACATCCTCGGATCGCCCCTGCACCAGAAGAACGTCACCGGCTTCAAGGCGGATTTCGGTCATCTGGGTGCGGATCATGCGTGACCGACGCTGGATGCCAAGGACAAGGCATTTGTACTGATAGCGGAACCCGATCTGTTCAAGGTTGAACCCGATCAACCGCGAGCCCGGCGGCAGCATTACTTCGGCCAGAAGCTGGGTCGATTTCTGCGGAATTTCCTCGCCGCCTTCGTTAACGGCAGCGGCTTCTGCATGCAGAAGCCCCGGATCTTTTTGAAGCGCCTCGGTCAGGGCCTTGCGCGTGGCGGCAACGACAAGAACGTCACCTGCCTGGATTTCCATATCCTCTTCAAACGGCGGCAGATCGGCATGTTCACGACGAACAATCATCTGGATCGTGATATTGGGCAGGTTTTTAAAGAAGCCCGCCACCGGACGGCTCCCGATCATCTGCGACGCCGGACCAACCGTAATCTGGGCGATGAACTGTTTGCCGCTGCTGTCAGGATTGGCAATCTTGCTGCGCATGGATGCCAATGCGGGCAAAAGGCGTGGTGCGATAAACAGGACATAAATAAAGCCCGACAGCGCAAGTACACTGCCGATCACGGTGAATTCAAAGAATTCAAGCGCAGGCATGCCAAGCTCGATCAGCGAGCTTGATACCAGAAGGTTGGTCGAAGACCCGATCAGGGTCGTCATGCCGCCCAGAATGGCAACGTAAGAGAGCGGGATCATCAATGCACTTGGTGAACGCTGGATACGTTCGGCCAGTGCCTGAATGATTGGTATGAAGATAACGACAACCGGCGTGTTGTTAAGGAACGCCGACATCAGCATCACAACAAACAGACCGACAAAAATCGCCACGGATGCGTTCTTGCCACCATGTTCGGTAATCAGACCTGCAATATAGCTGACCCCACCGGTCAAAACCATGCCCTGCCCGACAACAAGCAAGGACAACACGGTCAACAAGGCAGGGTTGGCAAAACCGGACATCAGCGCACCGGCATCCAGAAGGTTGTTGCCATCGGCATCGGGCAGCGGGAAGAAATTGAAGAACAGCAGCAAAGTGGCGACCAGCGCCATGCTGGTCAGTTCAAGCGATATGCGTTCCAGCCCATACAGGACCAGTGATCCGGCGACCAGCACCAGAACCACCCACATCTGTAATGGCGTCGCAGAACTGGCGACAACACTATCGATCACAATCTATCTTCCCCTGCAACAGCGCTTTGATACGGGGTTGTGGCAGGCCATTTAAGGCGCCCGTCCATTCCCCGAAAGTCGTATTTTGTCCTTACTTAGACGAAAGCCCCCGCAAGAGGTCAATAAAAATCAAACGTGTGATCTCGGCCCTGCGCGATAGTGGGTAGATCGTGCAACCGTCCCAGATCACCAAAACCCGCCATTCTGCTATAAAAATGGCGGACAGTGTTGTGCCCTGCCCGCCATCAAAGCAATCGTTTTGCGTCCATCTGTCGACCGTCAATCCGGTAGATAAATCTCGCCTTTGAGGTACAAAAGCGCACTGCCTTTCAGATGGACGCGATTACCATCAACCGTACAATCAACGATTGCCGCCACGTTTTGATGCCTGATAACCGACAACATTGGATTTACCGCTATGTTCCGCCCAATATGGCGAGACAACGCAATGCATATAGCCGGTTACCGGGTCTTCATCGATGCCAAGGGCGGGCAGGAAGTATCGCGATACCATATCAATGCCCGGCTGATCGCCCGGTGCGGTAACGATCACGCCACGTTCGGCAAGTTTCCCCAGTGCCGACATATCGGGCTTCATGTTCCGCACCACCGATGCATCGTCATAGACCACGACAAAATCGGTATCCCGGCTGGTAACCCGGAAAGTCCCCCGCGGGGCGGCGTCGGATACGGCAGCAAGGATCTGTGCCGGAACATCATCAGGGGTAATCGATTGCTTGGGGAAATTAAGCACAATCGCATCACCATCGCGCCGCGCGGTCAGAATTCCACTAGCACTTTGCAGGCGGATCAAATCGCCCTTGAAGCCCAGCATATTGAAAATGACAAACGCACTTGCCAGCGTCGCATGGCCACAAAGCGGCACTTCGACCGTTGGTGTGAACCATCGGATATGAAAATCGGCCCCGTCATCCTTCGCCGGATCAAGTTTCACGACGAAGGCTGTTTCCGACAGATTGTTTTCCAAGGCGATATTCTGCATCACCGCGTCGGGCAACCAACCATCAAGTGGCACAACTGCCGCAGGATTACCGGTAAACATCCGATTGGTAAAAGCATCAATCTGATAAATCGGAAGCGTCTTCATTTGTCTTTTATCCTGAATGGCCTTGGATACCTGGAAAACAGCGCCTTTACAGCACACTGTCAATCGCATCCTTGACGATTTGCAAATCGTGATCGCCCATGCGCCAGTTACTGAACGCCGCACGGAAACCAAACCGACCACCATAAATCGTTGGTGTCATAAACAGTTTTCCGGTCGCATTGATACGCGCCAGCAAGGCGCGATTGTCATCATCACTGCCGGACCCGGTAAACATGGTGACATTGAGCTTGGGATCGATCAGCAATTCAAGTTGATCGTGACCGTGCACCCACTGCGCCAAATCAGCAGCCTGATCGCAATTGGCCCGCACAATCCCGGCAAATCCGTCGCGACCATAAGCTATCATCGCCAACCAAAGCGGCAAGGCCCGGAACCGGCGGGAGTTTTCCACCCCGCGATTGATATACATATTACCGACCGCCTCGGTCTGCAGGTAAGGCGCAAATGCCCGGCAGCAGGTTTCAAGCACACTGACATGCCGGGTCAGGAAAATTCCACAATCATAAGGAACATTCAGCCATTTATGACCGTCGGACGTGATGGAATCCGCCCGATCAAGCCCCGCCAGCAAATGCGCGCGCCGATCATCAAGGGCGGCAAACATGCCAAACGCCGCATCGACATGCAGCCACGCCCCAAAAGCCGCACACAAATCGGCAATCGCCACCAGATCATCGAAATCGGTGGCGTTCACCGTTCCGGCAGATGCAATGACCATCTTGGCCTTGGCCGTACTTGCCGTCAGCTTGGCCTTGAGATCAGCAATATCGGTTTCTTCGGTGCCGGGTTTGGTTGCAACCATGGTAAAGCTGTTGCGACCGATCCCGGTGACCGACAAATCCTTGATCATGCTGGCATGCGGGCTCGCCGCAAAGATTTCAAAGCTTGGCAGCACCCCCGCCCCATCGGCGTCAACATCAACACCGATCTGCTGGCCGCACCACTGGCGACCGGCAACAAGCCCCAAAAGGTTGGATACCGTCGCCCCGGTGGTCAAAACACCGTCAAACCGCCCCTCGGGCAAACCGCCCATATCGCAAAGCCAGTTGATCACCTGTTCCTCGACCGCCGCCGTAACGCTGCCTTCCGGTCCGGTGGCGTTCTGGTCAACCGCAGCAGTCAACCAGTCACCGGCAAGGGCGGCTGGTGTCGTGCCGCCGGTCACAAACCCAAGATAACGGGGACCGATAGATGCGGCGAGCAGAGGCAGAATTTCTTCCTTCGCTGCCCGCAACGCATCAAGCGTACCGCGACCCTGCCCCGGCATCGGGCGCGAGGGATCAAAGGCAGAAAAGTCGCGGCAGGTTACATCCATGTCATCGGCACCCTGAACAAACGCGCGTGCCATATCGCTGGTTGCGGCCAGTATCTGGTCAAGCTGTTCAAGGTCGTCAAACA